>NZ_CP025118.1:3054166-3359583 GCF_002831665.1 Lacinutrix sp. Bg11-31 | reverse complement strand
TTATAGTTTACCCATTAAACTTGCTGTAGCAGGTGGAGATAAAAAGGAGAAAAAAAAATGATTAAATAAAACTTAATTACAGATTAATAACACAGTTCTCATCTGCAGCAAACTCACTCCAAGCAAAAGCATCAGCTTCAACTTCGTTTTTCCATTGTCCATCTACTAAATATCTAAACTCGTAAGATTTATCTTTTTCTAAATTTACAGTCCCTTTAAAAGTTCCGTTCTTTAATTTCTTTAATGCAGTAGCTTCTGTATTCCATTCATTAAAATTTCCTACAACGTTAACTTCATTAGCTTCTTCAGCAGATACAGTAAAAGTTACTTTACAAACTGGTTTAGATTTTAAGAATTGTTTTGTAATAGCCATATTATTAATATTTTATACCTCAAAACTATATAACATTAACTTACCAACAAACTCTTTAATACACATTTAATAAAGAATTATTAAATTAGTAAATTACACTATCACATTGTTAGAATAAGATAATTAAAATATGTCTTTTTCAATAATATGACAACCAAAATAAACAGCTTAAAATACTGATAATCAAACGAAAACGATTGCGTTAAAATAAAAAAAACAAAAACTCGCATTAAAACTTTAACTTCACCTCTTTATTAGAAATTATGTTCGGAAAAAAGAAACAAAAACCACAAATAGATCAAGAGCAACTTGCTTTAATTGAAAACGCGCAACGTCGTGTAAAACAGAAAAAGGGATTGTACATACACTTTGTAATCTTTTTAATTGGAGCAGTCTTTCTAATTCTTGCCAATACCGCTTTAGGTATTGGGAAAGGTTTTAAAATCCTTGGTTTAGATTGGTTTGTAATTGCTATTTCTGCTTGGTTATTCTTCTTTTTATATCATGTCTTTACTGTATTTGTTACCAATAAATTCATGGGAAAAGATTGGGAAAAAGCGCAAATAGAAAAATTAGTAGCCAAACAACAAGATAAAATTGAAACACTAAAAAGCACCTTAATTCAACCTGAGGCGCAAACCATAACAATACCTACAATTAAGCCTAACAAAAACCTAACAATGATTGTTGCTGCTGGAGAAAACAATGAAATAGGAAAAGACAACGATCTTATTTGGCATTTACGCGACGACCTTAAACGTTTTAAAGCACTTACTTCTGGTCATTATATCATTATGGGACGCAAAACTTTTGAAAGCTTTCCAAAACCATTACCAAACAGAACACACGTTGTAATTTCAAGGCAAAAAAATTATCAAGTTCCTGCAGGAGTACTAGTTGTGAATTCTATAGAGGATGCAATAGATGCTGCTAATAGCGATAATCAACCTTTTATTATTGGTGGTGGAGAAATTTACAAACAAGCAATGCCTTTTGCTTCTAAAATTGAACTAACTAGAGTACACTCTACTTTCGATGCAGATACTTTTTTTCCAGAAATTAATATGGAACAATGGAAAGAAACAGCAAGTAAGGTACATGATAATGATGAACAACATAATCATTCCTTTTCATTTATGACTTATGAGAGGAAATAGGCTAAAGTATAGATGTTAATAGAAGAATAAGTTAGCTTCTAAAAGGAAAAATCACCACCATGAAACTATACGAAAAAATAATATTAATAATTTTTACTGTTTCATTTTCCCTTCTATTAATAGATTTCACAGGTAACAGAGCATTGTTTTCACTTTCAACATGGTTATTATCTGCTTCCTATTTTATTGGTGGTTATTGGTTTTTTAAATTAGAAGAAAACAAAAAAGAAATATCCATAATCTCAGGAATTGCACTTGCTATATCTCTTTTTAATTTACCTTTTTTAATTCGAATAAACAAAGAAGAATATTACGATTTTCTTCCTATTGCGAATGGGTTATTATTTCTCTTTTTAGTAGGGTATATATTTTTTAATAAGGATTCTAATTCAGGCTCTAAAAAAATTAAATTAATACTCTTACGCTCATTCACATTATTAATCATTTCAACTTTTTTCACATACACTTCAATAAATTTTAAACCCTATAGAACTATCCTGTATGCATTAAACAATGGATATAATTATCTTCAAAAGAATATATTAATGTTTGATTATTGTGAAAAAAGCAAAAACGCTATTAATATAAATAAATGCGACGAAGCTATACAATATGCAATAGAAGCAAATAACGCAGGAAAAGTTTGGATTGGAATTTCAGAGGAAGAAATATCTAATCACAGTGAACTTTGGAAAATAAGTGGAACTTATAGTGGACTTTATGATGCTTATAGATGTAATGCTAAAAATCACTTTAAAAATCATGAGTATAAACAAGCTTTGGATTATTACATTAAAGCAGATAATGCGCTTAATAATTATAAAAAAAAATCTGAGTATTGGGAATTAGAAAAATCCTACTCTAAAAACATTATAGCTATTTGTTATAAAGAATTACAAAATTATGAATTAGCAGATTCTCTATTTGTAGAAGCTATAGACAACTACAAATCTATTAAAGACACCATTGATGGTGATGCTGCTGTTTTCTATAGTAATTATGCAGAGTCGCTTGCTGAACAAAACGCATATAAATATTCTAATTTACTTTATAAAAGTGCTATTGTAATATTAAAAAGAGACACTATTAACACTGATAATAAGAAAAAAATAATTAACAACTATCGCGACTTAATAAAAAACCACTTTAGAACCGATAGCCTAGAACAAGCTAAATTATATATTGATAAAACTTATAATTTAGTAGATAATTCTACAAGTGATTTATGTAATATAAATTACTATAAAGGTATTTATTATTATAAGCTAAGTAGATTTAATAAAGCAGAAGAAATTTTCTCTGAATGCTTAGCATGTTACAAAGAATTTGTTGAACCCTCAAACCAAAATATTGCAGGAAGTTATTTAATGTTATCTCGTGTAAAAACAGTACTTGGTCAATACGATAAAGCAAGGGAAACGTTAAAAAAAGGAATAAAAATCACTACTGAAAATTTTGGAAAGAATAGCGAAAAATTCGCCAATTATTTAAAAACCGAAGCTCAATTAGACAATATTATAGGTGAATATAATAACTCTGAAAAAAAGTTTCATCAAGTAATAGAAATATACAATAATACACTTGGCGAAAATAACTGGAAATTACCCGAAGTTCTTTCTAATCTTGCTCAGTTAGAAATCACATTAGGAAAATATAAGCTCGCAAAAATACATTCTGATGCCTCAATTAAAAAAGCAAATGAATATATAAACTTTACAATACCTAGTTCAACTACCTTACTAAACAATGCCGCATATGTTGACTATTATGTAAGCAACTATAATAGATCGGATTCTCTATATAAAAAGACAGTGCAAATAAATAAAGAATTTGGTTTAGTATCCACTTTACCTTATGCTGTTGCCCTAAATGGTCTTGGATTAATATCAACAAGTAAAAAAGAGTACAAAAAAGCAGATTCATTATTCGATAAAACATTAAAGCTACACAAAGAAATATTTACTAAAAACCATCCTTTTACGGCTGTTATTTATTATAATTATGCTGCTTTAAAAATAGAGCAAAAAGATTTTGTTCAAGCAAAAGAAATGCTATCTAAAGCAATAAATATTAACCATAATTTCTTTAATTCTAAACATGATGTTTTCGGAGATATTTACATTGCTTTTGGAGACGTATTCATAAAAGAAAAAGAATTAGACACTGGTAAAGACTATTATTTAAAAGCATTAGATATTTTTGTTGAAAAATTTGATGAGAACCATATAAAAGTACAGATTGCAAAAGAAAAACTAAAAAAAATAAGATAGTAGTCAATATATTATTAAACGAAATAAGAACCTAATTCTCAAAAACCATCATTTTTCCCTAATTTTGCATCATGGTAAAAGACATTCAGCTTCGCTTAACTTTAAAAGACGAAGAACGTAGCGATATATTGCTAATTAAATCGGCTCAGTACTTAAGTATTCGTAGAGAAGATATTACAGGAATAAAAGTATTACGTAAATCTATAGATGCTAGAAAAGCAAAGATTATACTTAACTATAAATTATCAGTTTATATTAAGGAAGCTTTACCAGAAAAATCAGATTATCAGTTTCACTATAAAGATGTTTCTAAAGCAAAACCTATACACATTATTGGCTTTGGTCCTGCTGGAATGTACGCAGCATTACGTTGTATAGAACTAGGCTTTAAACCTATTGTTTTAGAACGTGGTAAAAATGTGCAAGATCGCAGACGTGATTTAAAAGCAATAAACCAAGATCATCACGTAGATGAAGATTCTAACTACTGTTTTGGAGAAGGAGGAGCTGGAACCTATAGTGATGGTAAGCTTTACACAAGAAGTTTAAAACGTGGCGATGTTAGAAAAATATTTGAAAACTTAGTTTTTCATGGTGCAGCAGACGAAATTTTAGTAGATGCACATCCACATATTGGAACAAACAAATTACCTAAAATCATTCAGAATATTCGTGAGAACATTATTAACTATGGTGGAGAAGTACACTTTGAAACACGCGTTACCGATTTTAATATTAAAAACAGTAAGATAGAATCTGTAGTCCTTCAAAATGGAACAGAAATGGTTACAGACCGTGTTATTCTTGCCACAGGACATTCCGCTAGAGATATTTTCTATCTATTAGATAAAAAGCAAATTGCTTTAAAAGCAAAGTCTTTTGCTATGGGAGTTCGTGTAGAACACCCTCAACATATTATAGACTCTATTCAATACCATTGTTCTGGAGATCGTCACGAATTATTACCACCAGCAGCTTACAGTTTAGTGCAACAAGTAAAAGATCGTGGTGTGTATTCTTTTTGTATGTGTCCAGGAGGATTTATTGTGCCTGCAGCAACTGCAAATGGTGAAGTGGTTGTTAATGGCATGTCTCCTTCTAGACGTAATAACAAATACGCTAATTCTGGTATTGTAGTAGAAATTAATGTGGATAAAGACATTCCTAAGTACGAGAAATTTGGGGCTTTAAAAGGTTTAGAATATCAAAAAAACTTAGAACGCATTGCCTTTACTTCTGGTGGAAGAACTCAAGCTGCACCTGCACAACGTTTAACAGATTTTGTTCAAGGTAATTTATCAAGTTCTCTAAATGATACGTCTTACCAACCTGGTTTAAACAGTGCTCCACTACACTCTCTATTACCAAAATTAATTGGTGGAAGATTAAGAAAAGGTTTTGAAGCTTTTGGTAGAAAAATGAATGGTTATTATACCGAAGAAGCGAATGTTATAGGTGTAGAATCTAGAACTTCTTCTCCTGTTAACATACCAAGAAATGAAACTTTAGAACATCCAGAAATATCTAACTTATTCCCTTGTGGTGAAGGTGGTGGCTATGCTGGCGGTATTATTAGTGCTGCTATGGATGGCGAACGTTGTGCAGAGGCAGCTGTTGTTGGGTTATAAATAGAATAAAATCGCTTCGCTTTAAAAAAAAAGATATAAAGACAAGAATCATCAATGAAATAATATTTTTAAACGATAGAAATAATCACATCTATTTTCTAAGCTCTAAAAGCAAAGCAGTCTATCCTCTTTTTAAAGAATTTATTCCTATTTTTGTCATTCAAATTTAAACAAATGAAAGCATATATATTTCCTGGTCAAGGTGCTCAATTCTCAGGAATGGGCTTAGACTTATACGAAAACTCACCAGAAGCTCAACACTTATTCGAAGATGCCAATGGCATTTTAGGTTTCAACATTACAGATATAATGTTTGAAGGTACTGCAGAAGCCTTAAAAGAAACAAAAGTTACACAACCAGCTATCTTTTTACACTCAGTAATATTAGCAAAAACTCTAGGTAAAAGCTTTAAGCCAGATATGGTTGCAGGACATTCTCTTGGAGAATTCTCTGCATTAGTTGCAAATGGAGCCTTAACTTTTGAAGATGGTTTACGTTTAGTTTCGCAGCGTGCTTTAGCAATGCAAAAGGCTTGCGAAATACAACCAAGTACAATGGCTGCTGTTTTAGGTTTAGAAGATAATATAGTTGAAAAAATATGTGCAGAAACTAAAGGAATTGTTGTTGCAGCAAATTACAACTGTCCAGGACAATTAGTTATTTCTGGAGAAGTTGATGCAATAAATAGAGCTTGTGAAGCTCTAAAAGAAGCTGGAGCAAGACGCGCTTTAGTGCTTCCAGTTGGAGGCGCATTTCACTCACCAATGATGGAACCTGCTCGCGAAGAACTTGCTGCGGCAATAGAAAGCACAACTTTTAGTAAACCTAATTGCCCAATTTACCAAAACGTAACAGCTAGCGCAATTATTAATGAAGCTGAAATTAAAGCTAATTTAATTTCACAATTAACAGCTCCTGTGCGCTGGACACAAACCGTAGAACAAATGATTGCAGATGGTGCAACTTTATTTACAGAAGTTGGTCCTGGAAAAGTATTACAAGGCTTAGTAAGGAAAATAAATAGAGAAGCTCAAACAGCTTCTGCTACAATAGAAAGCGCTTCTTAATTATGAAACGAGCATGTTAAAAATTTTATCACTCAAGAGAATGATTAATAGCGAACAGCATGTGACCTTTGAAAAAAATAGATATAGACACATGAAAAAAAACAGAACGTTATTTATTGTTTTAATAATTATATTCAATATTACTTTAGATCAGGTTTCAAAATTCTGGGTGAGAGCAAATGTTGCCGCAGGAAGTAATTCTGAAATTCTTGGCGACTATTTCACTTTACACAATGTAGAAAACAAAGGAGCCTTTTTAGGTTTGGGAAGTGATTTCAGTCCTGTTTTAAAAATAATATTACTTAATGTTTTACCAATTGTTGTACTAACATTAGTACTCTTTCATATTTTTAGAGATAAAACATTAGATAAATTTTCTCTTATAGGATTCTGTTCTATTATAGGTGGAGGAATGGCTAATTTATACGATCGCATACTTTACGGTCAAGTAACAGATTTCTGGCACATAGACTTAGGTGGTGTCTTTAGAACTGGTATTTTTAACCTAGCAGACGTTTCTGTAATGACTGGAATGGGATTACTTATTCTCGCAAATTTTATAAATAAAAAAGCATAAAAAAATCCCGATAATTATATCGGGATTTTTTTATGCTTTAAAGTTTATTTTGCTAAAACGCAATCTTCGCAATCTTTAACTTCACCATAATACGTTTCTCTGTATTTGTGTAAAGTCTTAACCGAAATCCCTAGAAACTTCTTTTTAATGTAAGTTACCTTAGCGTTTAATCGTCCCATTTTAGGAGCGAATCTGTTTTCTTGTTTTGTTACTCTTTCTACTTGTATCAGTTTCATAATATCTATTTCATTAACAACAAAGAAACTAAGATATAAGGCTAATCACAAATTTAACGAGTTAATCCTTTGTTAATCAATATATTAATACCACATCGACAGAAATACACTCATAACGTTATTATACTCGTAAGGAGTTGTAACTAATTTTTAGGATATGATAATGGAAATTACAGTGTTTGCTGCCATTTCCATGCAGAATCCATCGCATCGTCTAAAGTAGATTTTGCTTTCCAACCTAAAACAGAGTTCGCCTTCTTTGTATCTGCAAAAGCAGAAACAATATCTCCTTCTCGTCGTTCTACAATTTTATAGTTTAAGTTTTTATTAGAAACACGCTCGAAAGATTTAATTACCTCTAATACAGAACTACCTGTTCCTGTTCCTAAATTAAAAACCTCAAAATTATTCTGATTCTCTTTATCTAGTAATCGCTGTAGTGCTACTAAATGTGCATTAGCTAGATCTACTACATGTATGTAATCACGCACGCATGTTCCATCTGTTGTTGGGTAATCATCTCCAAAAACAGATAATTGCTCACGTATCCCTGCTCCTGTTTGCGTAATATATGGTACTAAGTTTTGTGGCACTCCAATTGGTAATTCTCCAATTTTAGAAGATTTATGTGCTCCAATAGGATTAAAATAACGTAAAGCAATGGCGTTAACATTTTTGTTCGCTTTACAAGTGTCCTTAATAATAGCTTCTCCTATTTGCTTTGTGTTTCCGTATGGGGATTCGGCTTGTTTTATTGGTGCTTCTTCTGTAATTGGCATTACATCTGCTTGACCGTAAACTGTACATGACGAACTAAAGATAAAATTAGCATTGTCCTTTTTGTTTAGTTCTTGAAGTAAATAGATTAAAGTGTTTACATTATTCTCGTAATATAATAACGGATTTTCTACGCTCTCTCCTACTGCTTTGCTTGCTGCAAAATGAATCACTCCAGAAATATCTTCGTGTTTTTTTAAAAATTGTTGTGTTTTATGTTTATCTCTTAAATCGAAATTCTCGAATTCCGGTAATTTCCCTGTTATAGCTAGAATACCATCTAAGACTTTAATTGAAGCGTTCGATAGGTTATCTACAATTACGACCTTGAAACCTGCTTCTTGCAAGGCAACTACTGTATGCGAACCAATATAACCTAATCCTCCTGTTACTAGTATTTTTGCCATTTTTTAAATTTTAAAAGATTTAAACATTCAGTTTTATTGCCGCTTCTAGTCTCGCGAGAAGGATGGAAACGGCATCCTTTTTTGCTTTTTCAGCAAAAAAGATATAGTGGACAGCCTGACTTTTGGTTATTAAAAACCAAAAGTCTTGCCCAAAATAAATTAATTATTATCTATAAAATCTATTACTGTTTTTGCAATAAAATCTATTTGTTCTTGATTTAATTCGGTATGCATTGGCAACGAAATAACCTCTTTAATTAGTTGGTTAGTTACTGGAAAATCTGCTTCGTTATACCTCGAATCTGCATACGCTTTTTGCTTATGTAATGGTATTGGATAGTACACACCACAAGGAATTTGATTGTCGTTTAAGTGTTGCGCCAATGCGTCTCTGTCTGCATCGATTATTTTTAGTGTGTATTGGTGGAACACGTGGCAATCGCACGTATCGCAAATGCCATCGCAATTATTTACCGTTTTTGGTGTAATAATTTTTGAATGTCTTGCAAATGCTTTGTTGTATGCTCTAGCTGCATCTTTACGTTTACTATTATAAGTGTCTAAATGTGCTAATTTAGCATTTAAAACTGCTGCTTGAATAGAGTCTAAACGAGAGTTTACGCCTACAACATCATGATGATAACGTTTGTACATGCCATGGTTTACAATACCTCTAATTACGTGTGCTAGATCGTCATCATTTGTAAAAATTGCGCCACCATCTCCATAACAACCTAAGTTTTTTGATGGAAAAAAAGAGGTTGAAGCGACATGACCAATAGTTCCTGACATGGCTTTTTCTCCTTTACTATTAGTATATTTTGCTCCAATACCTTGAGCGTTATCTTCTATTACGTATAAATTATGCTCTTTTGCCAAAGCCATTAATGCCTCCATATTAGCGCATTGTCCAAATAAATGTACTGGTACAATTGCTTTTGTTTTTGGCGTAATTGCTTTTTTAACGGCTTCAATATTTATATTAAAATCGTCTGGATTTACATCTACTAAAACTGGTGTTAAGTTTAAAAGTGCAATTACCTCTACAGTTGCAGCGAAAGTAAAATCGGCTGTGATAACCTCGTCTCCTGGTTTCAGACCTAATCCCATCATTGCAATTTGCAATGCATCTGTTCCGTTTGCACATGGTATTACATGCTTAACACCTAAATATTCTTCTAAGTTTTTTTGAAATTCGTGAACCATAGGTCCATTTACAAAGGCTGTAGTTTCTAAAACTTCTTGTATAGAGTCGTTAACCTCTTTTTTTATTTCGGCGTATTGACCTTTTAAGTCAACCATTTGTATTTTTTTCATTGGAATAGTATCTAAGATTGAAATAAACATTCTCAAAATAATGTTTACACCTGCTGATTAAGTTAACGAAATTACAAAATTCGTAAATGCTAAACAATGAATTATGTATTTTAGCACAAAGCATTTTTTAAATTGAATTTATTGTACTCTTTTGGAATCTTAATTGCTGATTTTTTACTAAAAATTATCGCGAATTTTAACACTAAAATAAAACTTGGTGTACAAGGTCGCGCGCAAACATTTAATAAATTAAAGGCAACTATTGCTACAGATGATAAAACATTATGGTTTCATTGCGCATCTTTAGGTGAATATGAGCAAGGCTTGCCAGTTTTTACAGAATTACGAAAAGATTACCCAAAGCATAAAATTGTTTTATCTTTTTTCTCGCCTTCTGGTTACGAGATAAGAAAAAACACTCCTTTTGCAGATGTTGTGGTTTATCTTCCGTTAGACAGCAAAACGAATGCTAAACACTTTTTAGACATCGTGAATCCTGAGTTAACCATTTTTGTAAAATACGAAATATGGCCAAACCTACTAAATGAATTAAAAAGAAGACAATTAAAGGCTGTATTGATTTCGGCTGTGTTTAGAGAAAATCAATCCTTTTTTAAATGGTATGGCAAACACACCAAAGAAGCTTTATTCGCTTTTGAACATATTTTTACTCAAAATGAAACTTCCAAAAAACTACTAGAAAAAATTGGTTACAATAATATAACCGTTTCTGGTGACACGAGGTTTGATCGTGTATCAAACCAATTAAAACAAGACAATACTTTAGGTTTTGTTTCAGAATTTAAAGGAGATCATTTATGCGTAGTAATAGGAAGCTCTTGGCCAGATGATGAAAAACTAATTGTGAATTATATTAACACTGAAGCAAATAAACACCTAAAATTTATTATTGCTCCACATAATATAAAGACGACACAAATTGAGGCTTTAAAAAGGAGCATCTCTAAGGATTGTGTCTTATTTTCTGAGAAAGAAGGAAAAAAACTTAATAACTATCAAGTTCTAATATTAGATACTATTGGTTTATTAACTAAAGTCTATAATTATGCTGATATCGCATATGTTGGTGGAGCAATGGGAACAACAGGTTTACACAACACACTAGAGGCAGCCGTTTTTGGAGTACCAATAATAATAGGAAAAAATCACATAAAATTCCCTGAGGCTCAAACTATGATTAACAATGTTGGTATGGCTTCTATTTCTAATGAAAAAGAACTTACTACTGCGCTAAATTTATTCGTTGAAAACAAAGCGCAAAGAACCAAATATGGAGAGAATAATTTTAATTATATAAATAAAAATAAAGGTGCCGTAGTCCAAATACTCGATTTTTTACGTATTTAAACTGAAGTTCGTGTATTTTGTCAAAAAAATGTTAAAAATATGATTTGAAAATGTTAAAATTAATTTTCAAAATAGTAATTTCACAACCTAATTTAATTTAAACACTAAAACAAATGAAAAAATTATTACTAAGCGCTGCTTTATTATTAGCATTAAGCGTAACGTTTACTTCTTGTAGAGAAGTTAAAGAAGGAGCTGATTCTGTAGGAGACGCTGTAGAAAATGCTGCAGATGCTACTGGAGATGCTGTAGATGCTACAGGTGATGCAATTGAAAACGCTGGAGAAGCTGTTGGAGATGCTGCAAGTGATGCTGTTGATGCTGCTGGAAACGCAGTTGATGCAACTGGAGAAGCTATTAAAGATGGAGCTAACGCTGTAAAAGATGGAGCTAAAGATGCTGCTAACAAAGTAGAAGATGGTGCTAAAAAAGCAGTTGATGCTACAAAAGATGGTGTTAAAGATGCTGCGAATGCAATTAAAAAAGAAGCAGATAAACTATAATTTTTTATCTTAAAATTATTATTTACTAAAATCGTCTAAATTTATTTAGGCGATTTTTTTTGTGCTCTATTTTTTGAAATTACTTATAGCAAAAACACTCAACATGAATAAACCACCTAGAGACACTACTACTTAGTAATGATATTTAATACCATACAAGGTTTTGTTATTCAATACCTTTTAGAAAATAATCTAACTACAATTAGGGATTGAGTTTGTCGAGTCGCATATTAACAAGTTGAGAAAAGTCAGTCAAAAAAAACCTCCTTAAACAATAGTGTTTGCTAACATTTATAAAACAAAAAAGCCGAAACTTTCGTTTCGGCTTTTCATTTGTACTGAAGACGGGACTTGAACCCGTACGTCCCAGAGGACATTGGATTTTAAGTCCAACGTGTCTACCAATTCCACCACTTCAGCATTGGAATTTATTGTAAGAAAATGTCTCAGAGCGAAAGACGAGATTTGAACTCGCGACCCCCACCTTGGCAAGGTGATGCTCTACCCCTGAGCTACTTTCGCAGTCTTTAATATGAACAAACAATATTGCTATTGCGGTTGCAAATTTAAGTCTTTTTTACAAATACCAAAGTGTTTTGGCAAAAATTATTGATTTTTTTTTAAGTTTTTTCAGTCTTCACCAACATACGCTTAATTTCGTTTAATTTCATTAGCGCTTCAACAGGTGTAAGGGTATCAATATCAGTCGATAATATCTCTTCTTTAATTTGTAATAGCAATGGGTCGTCTAAATTAAAGAAACTTAATTGCATCTCATCTTTTATCGATTTCACCTTATCTGTTAGTTCATCACTTGAATGCGATCGCTCTAACTTCTTTAAAATGGCATTTGCACGATGTAAAACCTGCTGTGGCATGCCTGCTAATTTTGCTACATGAATTCCAAAACTATGTTCGCTTCCTCCTTCAACTAGTTTTCTTAAAAAAAGAACATTGTCTTTTAATTCTTTTACTGAAACATTGAAATTTTTAATACGACCAAATGTTTCAGTCATTTCATTAAGTTCATGGTAATGTGTCGCAAATAGCGTTTTAGCTTTTGCAGGATGCTCATGTAAGTACTCGCTAATTGCCCAAGCTATCGAAATACCATCATAAGTACTTGTTCCTCTTCCTATTTCGTCTAACAACACTAAACTTCTTTCTGATATATTATTAAGAATAGATGCTGTCTCATTCATCTCTACCATAAAAGTAGATTCTCCCATAGAAATGTTATCGCTTGCTCCTACTCTAGTAAAAATTTTATCCACCAAACCTATTCTTGCGCTTTTTGCTGGCACAAAACTTCCTATTTGGGCTAATAGAACAATAAGTGCTGTTTGACGTAGTATTGCAGATTTACCAGACATGTTTGGTCCAGTAATCATTATTATTTGTTGTGTTGTTCTATCTAAGAACACATCGTTGGCAATATACGCTTCACCAATTGGTAGTTGTTTTTCTATTACTGGATGTCGCCCTTCTTTTATTTCTAAATCGTGAGAATCGTCTAGTGTTGGATATACATATTTATTATCTTTTGCTAATTGCGCAAAACCACATAAGCAATCTAGTTGCCCAATTAAATGCGCATTTTGCTGAACAGGCTTTATATATTGATGCATCCAAGTTACTAACTCTGAAAATAATTGTTGTTCGATTGCTAATATTCTTTCTTCTGCTCCTAGAATTTTACCTTCATATTCTTTTAACTCTTCTGTAATATAGCGCTCTGCATTTACTAAGGTTTGTTTTCTAATCCACTCTTCTGGAACCTTATCTTTATGTGTGTTACGTACTTCTATATAATAACCAAAAACGTTGTTAGATGCTATTTTTAAAGAAGTGATTCCTGTGCGTTCACTTTCTCTTTTAAGCATTTGATCAAGATAGTTCTTGCCTGAAGTCGACAAGCCTCTAAGTTCATCTAACTCAATAGAAAAGCCTTCAGCTATAGTATTTCCTTTTAAAACATTTACAGGAGCCTCTTCATTAAGTGTTAGCTTAATTTTATCCCGAAGCACATCGCAACTTTGCAAAGTATCTCCAATAATTTTTAGAGATTCATTTTTACTTTTTGATGATAGCTCCTTTATTGGAGTTATAGCTTCTAAAGAATTCTTAAGCTGAATCACTTCTCTAGGACTCACCTTTCCTGTAGCTACCTTAGAAATTAACCTTTCAATATCACCAATGCTTTTAATATGATCTTGAATTTTTTGATGTACATTTTTATTACCCTTTAAAAAAGACACCACTTCGTGACGTTGTTTTATTTTTTCGACATTCTTTAATGGTAATGCTAACCAACGTTTTAATAAACGCCCACCCATTGCTGAACTCGTTTTATCGATAACATTAAGTAAGGTTACAGCATTATTGTTTGTTGAATTGTATAATTCTAAATTTCTAATTGTGAATCTATCCATCCAAACATACTCATCTTCGGCTATTCTTGAAACCGAAGTAATATGTTGTAATTTGTTATGTTGGGTTTCAGCTAAATAATGAAGTATAGAACCCGAAGCAATAATCCCTTCGTTTAAATCTTCAATCCCAAAACCTTTTAACGATTTTGTATTAAAGTGTTTTAGTAGTGTTTCGTTAGCATAATCGGTTTGGTATACCCAATCTTCTAAATTAAAGGTATGAAAATCGCTACCAAAACTATTGTTAAACTGTAATCGTTTTTGTTTAGACACCAACACTTCACTAGGATTAAAATTTTGAAGTAGCTTGTCTATATACTCTTGATTTCCTTGACTTGTTAAAAATTCACCTGTAGAGATATCTAAAAACGAAACTCCAATTGTAGTTTTTCCGAAGTAAACAGAACATAAAAAATTATTAGTTTTAGACTGTAATACTTCATCATTAAAAGCAACTCCAGGAGTTACTAACTCTGTAACACCTCTTTTTACAATGTTCTTTGTTTGTTTTGGATCTTCTAGTTGATCGCAAATAGCAACACGCTCTCCTGCTTTTACTAACTTAGGCAAATAGGTGTTTATAGAATGGTGTGGAAAACCAGCAAGTTCTATTTCGCTTTCGCTTCCTGCTCCTCTTTTGGTTAAAGTAATACCCAAGATACCAGCTGCTTTTATAGCGTCGCTTCCAAAAGTTTCGTAAAAATCCCCAACACGAAATAACAATAAAGCATCAGGATATTTTGCTTTTATAGCGTTATACTGCTTCATTAAAGGTGTTACTTTTTTCGTTTTTGCTGCCAAAGAAATTTTGTTTTGAATGTTATTGGATATAAGTTTGCAATGTAACTAAATATTGATTTTTTTAGAAATCAATTTTACTTTAGTTATTTATAATTATTCACAATTCTACAGAAGAGATTACCGCATCGTATTCTCCTCTCAATATACCGATTGATTTATGCGTAAACTAAAAAATAGTGAACTCGACAGATTAAGTGTTGATGACTTTAAACAAGCCAACAAAACACCTATTATTATAGTTTTAGACAACATTAGAAGTTTAAACAACATTGGTTCTGTTTTTAGAACGAGTGATGCTTTTTTGGTTGAAAAAATTTATCTCTGTGGCATAACCGCTACTCCACCGCATAAAGATATTCATAAAACAGCATTAGGCAGCACAGATACTGTAACTTGGGAATATGCCGAAAGCACGTTAGATGTTATTAAAAAACTAAAAACTGAAAATGTGAAAATTTGCGCTATCGAGCAAGCTGAAGATTCAACTATGCTTGACACTTTTAAAGTAGAAGACGACAACAAATATGCTTTAGTTTTTGGTAACGAAGTTAAAGGCGTTGCACAAGATGTAGTAAATGCTAGTGATGTGGTTATTGAAATTCCTCAGTTTGGAACAAAACATTCTCTTAATATTTCTGTTAGTTGTGGTGTTGTTGTTTGGGACATCTTTAGTAAATTAAAAAATATTACTCTACATAATAGTACTATTTATTAATTTCCCTGAAAAAGGGTACCCTTTCCCATTTACCAACACTTTTACATCTATTACATTTTTTAGCAAATTACCTCCTTCCGGAAAGAGCTATACATCGTAAAAAAAATCATTCTTATTAACAGTCTTAGCTCCAGCGTTACCAATACTAATTTTAGAAACAAACACATTTGCTTCCCCAAAATTTTTCATAAAATTGGTACAGGCTTGAATATAGTAATCTCCATATTTAATAGAATCGAATAACTCAAATTGACCTATTCCAACGCCTTCATTTATAAATACGTTTTCCGTTTTAATTAATTCTCCTTCTTCAGAAAATAAGCTAACATAAAGTAATGTGGTTTTTAGAGAAGGTTTGTTTTCATTTGAAGAAACATAGGCTTTAAACCAAATAACATCCTCTTTAGCATAATTTGATTTATTAGTATGAATAAACACTTTTTCGAAAAACAACTGATCTTTTTGCAAAGCAGATACGATAGAGTCTATCGGTTTATTTTGTGCAACTAAGAATTGTGCAAAAAATAAAAAAATAAAAACCTTAAAAACACACTTCATGATTTGATTGATTTACATTAAGTTTAAATAAAATCTACAATAAATAAGGGCGAAATATTAATTATCTCCACAAATAGCATCTAAAACAAATAAATAATCTTCACGATTCTTCACAAAATCACGATTAGAAATATCTATTATCTTTACATTAAAGTCCGTTTGAGTTTTTAAAAAATCTAAATAACCAGAGTTAATTTTATCAAGATAATCACTATCAATATTTTGCTCGTATTTTCTACCACGTTTTTTAATGTTCTCTTTAAGTCTTTCGGTATTTTGATAGAGATAAACATAGAGTTCTGGTTTCGCAATATCTTTATACATTAAGTAAAACAACTTTCTATATAATTTAAACTCGTCTTGATTTAGTGTGATTTTAGAGAAAATTAACGATTTAAAAATATCGTAATCACTTACAATAAAATCTTTAAATAAATCGAGTTGCGATAAGTCGTCACTTATTTGCTGGTAACGATCTGCAAGAAAAGACATCTCTAAAGTAAAGGCATAACGTTGCGCATCTTCATAAAACTTAGGCAAGAATGGATTATCTGCAAAACGCTCTAAAATAAGTTTAGCATTATAATCTTGAGCAATTTTTGTAACCAAACTTGTTTTTCCTGCTCCAATATTTCCTTCAATTGCAATGTAGTTATACTTCGAAAAATCGTGTTGCTTACTTGGATTTTTTAACCAAATATTTATTGGTTCTAAGACACTCTTATCTTCACACTCGGCTAACAAAACAGAAATTTGTTTTCCTAAAACTGGATGCTTAAACTTAGATGCGATATGGTGTAGAGGTTCTAAAACAAACTTACGGTTGTGCAATTCTGGATGTGGTACTTTAAGAGATTTAGTATCAATTAATGTTTCATCTATAAATAAAACATCTAAATCTATAGTTCTAGACTCATAACCTTGTTTTATAGTTCTAACCCTTCCTAAATCCGTTTCTATTGCTAATAATTCCTTTAGAATCTTATTCGGTTTCAAATAACTTTCGACTAACAAACATGCATTAAAAAAATCATCACCATCAAAACCCAAAGCTGGTGTTTTAAAAACTTTCGATATTATTTTAATAGTCCCAATTTTTAAATGAATAGCGTCCACAGCAGCTTGCAAATTCTTAAATTTGTCGCCTTTATTGCTTCCTATAGATATGTAAATTTTTTGTGAATCCATTTTTAATTGAGAAAGCAAAATAACTAAAAGTAAATGGTTTCCTTTAAATTTAGTTAAAGAACTTATTAACGAATTTAAAGAAAGCCTTTCGAAGGTGTCTCGACAGCGTTCAGCAAGACTCTTTAACACAAAAATGACACTAAAAAAAACAAACATAAAGTTTAACGTGTTTTTTATATTTGCTTGTTTATTATTTTTTAAGTAAATTTTTCAATTTAAAAGCAAATGAAGAAATTTACCTTTTGTAATAAATGCTAAACTTTTATTAAAACCTTTGATAACACATCTAAATACTTAGATTGTACGTAAATACAATACTTAACAAAACTAAATCTATCCCTAAACTTGGGTTTAAACATGAAAAAAATATTAAAGATTACAGGTATCTCTCTATTAATTATAGTTATACTTTTATTAGTTGCTCCTTTTATTTTTCAAAGTCAGATAAAAGACATGGTTCGCAACTTTATTAATAATAGCGTAAATGCTAATGTTGAATTTGCAGATGTTAGCTTAAGCTTTTTAAGCAGCTTTCCACAAGCCAATGTTACAGTCGACGATCTTAAAATCACCAATTTCGAACCTTTTAAAGATGAAACTCTAGCGAGCGTAAAATCGCTATCTTTCGATATGTCTATTAAAGAACTCTTTAAAAAGGCAGATGAAGGACCTATTGTTGTTAATTCAATTTATATAAATGAAGCACTTATTAATCTAAAAATAAACAAATTTGGAGATGCTAATTATGATATTACTAAAACAAAGGAAAATATAGATATAAACACTGAAAAAAGCGAAGGTTTTACGCTAAACATTGAAGATTACGCTATAACAAAAAGTGTCTTAACCTATTTAGATGAAGGATCAAACACCAAACTTCATGTTACGGAATTAGATCATTCTGGAAGCGGAACGTTTTCGGAAAGTGTTTCAAAATTAAACACAAAAAGTGAAGCTAACGTTACATTAAGTCTTGACAATACTGAATATTTAAGCAATAACAGCGTAAAATTAGATGCTTTAATAGATCTTGATTTAAAAAACAGCAAATACACTTTTAAAGAAAACAAAGGTCTTATAAACGATTTGCCTTTAGAGTTCTCAGGCTATGTACAACTGGTAGAAGGCGGACAAAATATTGATATTGCTTTTGAGAACCCTGGTTCAAGTTTTAAAGATTTTCTAGCAGTTATCCCTAAAGTATATTCTAAAAACATTAGCGATGTTGAAACTAGTGGAAACTTTAAAGTAAGTGGAAAAATTAAAGGGTTGGTAACCGAAAAAACGATTCCAACTTTAGATATTAACATTGTATCTAACAATGCATCGTTTAAATATCCCGATTTACCAAAACGTGTTGAAAACATTAGCATTAATGCGGCCATAAAAAACACGACTGGTAATGTAGATGACACTTTTTTAGACTTAAAAACACTTAACTTTAAAATTGACGAAGACGAATTTAAGTCTTCAGTAGTTATAAAAAACCTTACCAAAAACATGCTTGTAAATGCTAATATTGATGGTGTTTTAAATTTAGCTAACATTACGAAAGCATATCCTGTAACTTTAAAAAACGAATTAAGCGGAATTATTAAAACAAAGCTAAATACTAATTTCGATATGAATGCCATTGAAACCAATGCCTACGATCGCATAAAAAACAATGGTAACATAAGCGTAAACGATTTTGTGTTTTCATCTGTAGATATTGTCAATCCGTTAAACATTTCTCAAGCTAATGTTAGTTTTAAACCTGGCACTGTAACTTTAGAAAACTTTAAAGCCACAACTGGCAAAACAGATTTAAATGCTACAGGAACCATTAATAATTTACTAGGTTTTTTATTGAGTGACAAGAAGCTAAAAGGTGATTTTAATGTGATTTCTAATAATTTCTTAGTTAGCGACTTTATGGTAGAAGGTGGAAGCGACAGACCTGTAAACCAAAGTACAGAACCAAACGATGCTCTTAAAATTCCTGCATTTATGGACTGCTCTATTACAGTTGATGCAAAAACGGTAGTTTACGATAATCTAACGCTTACAAACGTAAAAGGAAAATTATTAATTAAAGATGAAACTGCGAATTTACAAAACGTAACTTCTGATTTGTTAGGCGGAAAACTTAACATGACAGGCTTAGTCGATACTAAAAGCAAAACACCAACTTTTAATATGGATTTAGGCATGAGTAATTTTGATATCTCTCAATCTTTTAAAGATTTAGATATGCTTGAAAATTTAGCTCCAATTGCAAAAGTATTACAAGGAAAACTAAATAGCGCAATTACATTAAGCGGAACTTTAGGAGACGATTTTACACCTCTAATGAGTTCGATTTCCGGTGGTGCTTTAGCCGAATTATTAACCACTAAAGTGGAGCCCAAAAACGCTCCTTTATTTGATGCTTTAACTAGTAAATTAAGCTTTATAGATTTTGATAAGCTAGATTTAAAAGATTTAAAAACAGCTTTAAAATTTGAAAATGGTCGCGTAACACTTTCTCCTTTTAATATAAACTATAAAGACATTGACGTTACAGTTGCTGGAAATCATGGATTCGATAAATCTATGGATTACAATGTTATTTTTAATGTGCCTGCAAAATACTTAGGAGGTGAAGTAAATAGACTTATTGGAAAAATAAACGACAATGAAGTTAACAAAATAAGCATTCCTATAACCGCAAATTTAACAGGATCGTTTACAAGCCCTAAAGTGCAAACCGATTTAACAAGTGGAGTAAAAAATTTAACAACACAATTAATAGAAATTGAAAAACAAAAACTTCTTAATAACGGAAAAGATAAAATTAAAGATTTGTTAGGCATTAATGGAGGCAACCAAACGACAAACGGCAGTACTAACACTCAAACCGGATCTCCTGTTAAAAATGTTATAAATGATATTTTCTCAAGCGGGAATACACCAAGCACGAACCCAAGCGCACCAACAGATTCAACTAAGCAACCTGTTAATGTAGTAAAAGATGTTTTAGGTGGATTGTTTGGGAAAAGTAAGAAGAAAAAAGACACAATTAAACAGTAAAAAGAAACAAGAACGTTTCGAAATTTCTGAACTGTTAGAACATAGAGCAAATAACTGACTTTAACTAAATTATTAAACCTTTAAAAGAGGCTTAAAAAGCCTAGATTTATTAGACTTTTCTAATATCTAAATGATTAAAACAGAGCATTAATAAAATAAAATGCAAAAATTGTATAAGTCTATTGTTTAAATTAAAAGATAAACTTATATTTGCAACCTGAAATTTAAGAATACACATAATATAAAGATATGTTAAGAATAGAAATTAAAGACGGAGAAAATATAGAAAGAGCTTTAAAACGTTACAAAAGAAAACACCGTAACATTAAAGTAATGCAGAACTTAAGAGAAGGTCAACACTTCACTAAGCCTTCTGTAACACGTCGTCGTCAAATTCAAAAAGCAGCTTACATCCAAGGATTAAGAGACGCAGAAAACGTATAATACATACTTTTTCTTTTATAATATATAAACCTTGCATTCTATTAGAATGCGAGGTTTTTTTGGTTTCTAGTTATTGGAATGTTTAGAAATTTTATATTTAGGGATTGAACTGGGTTTGTGCTGAATTTTATAACACCTCCCAAACTCAAAAAAAAAAAAAAAAAAAAATAGCTTCACTCGTTTAAAAACATTGATAACTAAATAGACTGTTGGTAAAAACACCAACAGCGGCAAAACTAATAAGCCTATTTACTAAACGATCTCAATAGTAACCACTTTACCTTCATTTCCACGAATATTACAAACGGTATCATCTTCAAAAATAAGATACTGTCCTTTTATACCTTTTAAAACACCTTCAAAGCTACCTACTTTTTCAATATTTAAACTTTTAGGCTTAACGGGATAAGACAATACAGGAAAATCTATATTAATTTCATTATTATTTTCAATAAAATATTCTTGAGCTTCATCAGGAATGTATTGTTTTAGCTTGTTTTTCCACTCTACTAAACTCTCGTCGACTACATCGTTTTTAAGCATGGTTCGCCAATTGGTTTTATCTGCTACATAATCTTTTAAAGCAACTTCTGTAATACCTGCTAAATAACGATTAGGCACTTCTACAATCTCTATAGCTTCATGTGCTCCTTGATCTATCCAACGTGTTGGCACTTGGGTTTTTCTAGTAACACCAACCTTTACATTGCTAGAATTAGCGAGATATACAATATGTGGTTTTAGCTGTACTTTCTTTTCGTATTCTAAATCGCGATCTTCTTTATCTAAATGCGCAGTACTTAATTCTGGTCGCATAATCCAATCTCCTGCTTGAGGCATATCGAAAAAGCAATTTTTACAAAAGCCTTGCCTAAAGATTGGCTTGTCTAAGCCACAGTTTAAACATTGATGCTTAACAAATTTAATTCTCAAGGTTTTATCTAGTAGTTGATTCATATTAATGAAATCGTTTTCGAAAACTAAATAATATTGAATTGGGCTAGAAAACTCCGTTGTCATTTTTGTTAGCACGCCTTGGTAAGTCATAAAAAAAAGTGTTATTTTTAGTGTCTAAATATACCATAAATATATGCCAATTACTTTAGTAAACTCTATCGCTTCATGGTTTTTAAAGAAACGGTTTCACCAAATCGATTTATTTCTAAAATACCCAAACGAAGTGCAAGAAGAACTGCTTTTTAATTTAATTGAAACAGCTAAGGATACTGAAATTGGTAAGAAATACGACTATTCTTCTATTAAAACCTACGCAGAATTTGCAAATAGAGTTCCTGTAAAAAACTACGAAGGTTATCAAGATTTATTTGAACGTTCTCGATTAGGAGAACACAATATTTTTTGGCCTTCACCAATAAAATGGTTTGCAAAGTCCAGCGGAACAACTAGTGCTAAAAGTAAATTTATTCCAGTAAGTCAAGACTCTTTAGAAGATTGCCATTATGCTGCAAGTAAAGATTTACTCTGTATGTATTTAAACAATAATGAAAACTCTCAACTCTTTACAGGGAAAGGTTTAAGACTTGGTGGAAGTAAAGAATTATACAAAGAAAACGGAACTGCCTTTGGAGATTTAAGTGCTATTTTAATAGATAACATGCCTTTTTGGGCAGAATTTAGTAGCACGCCAAGCAACAAAGTCTCTTTAATGAGCGATTGGGAGACCAAAATGGCTGCTATTGTAAACGAAACTATAAATGAAAATGTTACTAGTTTGGCAGGTGTACCTTCTTGGATGCTTGTGTTGCTTAATAATGTTTTAGACAAAACTGGAAAAGATTCATTGTTTGATATTTGGCCAAATCTGGAAGTTTACTTTCATGGAGGTGTAAGTTTTAATCCTTACCAACAGCAGTATAAAAATATTTTACCAAAGAAAGATTTTAAGTATTATGAAATTTATAATGCTTCGGAAGGATTTTTTGCTATTCAAGACCTAAACCATTCTAACGAATTACTATTAATGTTAGATTACGGAATTTTCTACGAGTTTATTCCAATGGACACTCATGGTACACCAAACGAACGCGTTATTCCTTTAAGCGAAGTAGAAAAAGGTAAAAACTACGCAGTAATAATTACTACAAACGCTGGATTATGGCGCTATAAAATTGGTGACACTGTTCGTTTTACATCTGTTTCACCTTACAGAATTAAAGTTTCTGGAAGAACAAAGCACCATATTAATGCTTTTGGAGAAGAACTTATTATTGAAAACGCGGAAGATGCTTTAAAAAAAGTATGTAAAAAAACAAAAAGTGAAATTGTAGATTATACTGCTGCCCCAATATTTATGAAAGGTAAAGAGAAAGGTGCACACGAGTGGCTTATAGAATTTAAAACACCTCCAAAAGATATCGATTATTTTAATGAATTGTTTGACAATGCACTAAAATCTATAAACTCAGATTACGAAGCCAAACGTTATAATAACATGACATTAAATAAGCCGAAAATTAATGTAGCCAGAACAAAACTATTTTATGATTGGCTGAAACAAAACAACAAACTTGGAGGACAACATAAAGTACCGCGTTTATCTAATACAAGAGATTATATAGATGAGCTATTAAAGTTAAATGATTAAAACTAGATGCACAAAATAAAAATAATTTAAATAAATTATTGGTAATCAAATAATTATATTTATATTTAACTTGCTATTATTAAATTCTATCCTAGTTGAAGATGTGTTAATTAGTTAATTCAGATTCAAGAAAAACCACTCCTAACTTTTTTATGAGTGGTTTTTTATTTACATAAAATATATATACTGTTTTTAGGAAAACCGGGATCTTCTCTCTCAGGCTGTAAGACAAATCCATTAGTAACTAACAACTTCTTTGAGCTTTCGTTTTCAATATGCGTAAAGGCTTCAATTATACTTAAGTTAAGATCGTTTAAACCAAATTTTATAACTGCTTGTAGTGCTTCAGACATGTAACCTTTTCTAAAATACTCAGGCAATAAATCGTAACCAACTTCAGCAGTTTTCCTGTCTTGAGAAAAATTCCACAAGCATATACTACCTATTTTTTCATTTGTAACTTTATTGATTAAAGTCCAACTTATAGATTTGTCTTCTTCTAAATAACTAATCAGTTTATTAATATGTGCCACAGCTTCTTCTTCCTTTGTATACAAAGGTTGTATAATATACTTTCTTACAATTGGGCTAGATCGAGAAGCAAAAACAAGAGCAACATCTTCCAGGTTTGTATTGGTAAAAACAAGTCTTTCTGTTTCTGGATTTTTAAATCTTGACAGCTTCATTTATAAAAAATAAAAAAGCCTACTTTATAATAAAGTAGGCTTCAATTTGTACTATTATTATGTTATTAAGAAACTGCCTTTAATTTCTTAATAGTGTTTTTAGATATTTTTTGTTCGGCGTAAGCCTTAGTGACATTTAATTTCTTAATATCACTTCCTGGTAATTCGAACATGGCATCTGTTAAAATCTCTTCACATAAAGAACGCAACCCTCTAGCTCCTAACTTATATTCTATAGCTTTACCAACTATAAACTCTAAAGCACCATCTGTAATACTAAACTCTATCTCGTCCATAGAGAAAAGTTTTTTGTATTGCTTTATAATAGCATTTTTAGGCTCTGTTAAAATAGCTCTAAGCGTAGCACCATCTAAAGGATCCATGTATGTTAATACAGGTAACCTTCCAATAATCTCAGGAATTAACCCAAAGTCTTTTAAATCTTTAGGAATAATATATTGCAATAAGTTATTATTATCTACAACGTCATCACTTATTGAGGCGCTATAACCAACAGCTTGCATGTTTAATCTTTTAGAGATTACACGATTTATACCATCGAAAGCTCCACCAGCAATAAACAAAATATTCTCTGTATTTACTTCTATAAATTTTTGATCTGGATGTTTTCTACCTCCTTTTGGTGGTACATTTACAACCGTTCCTTCTAATAATTTAAGCAATGCTTGTTGCACACCTTCTCCAGATACATCTCTAGTTATAGAAGGATTATCACTCTTACGAGCAATTTTATCTATCTCATCTATAAAAACGATACCTTTTTCGGCTTTCTCTAAACTGTAATCTGCTGCTTGTAATAAACGTGTTAAGATACTTTCTACATCTTCACCTACATAACCTGCTTCAGTTAATACTGTGGCATCTACAATAGCTAAAGGTACGTTAAGCATTTTAGCAATTGTTTTTGCCATTAACGTTTTACCAGTTCCAGTTTCACCAACCATAATAATATTCGATTTTTGAATCTCGATATCATCATTTGATGGTGGCTGCAATAAACGTTTATAATGGTTATAAACCGCTACAGACATTACTTTTTTAGTAGACTCTTGCCCAATAATATATTCGTCTAAAAACGTCTTTATTTGCTGCGGTTTACGCAACATAAGTTCTGCAGACAAATCTTCACTATCACTCTCCTTAGATTCTTCAATTACAATACCATGTGCTTGCTCTATACAGCGATCACAAATATGCGCATCTAAACCTGCGATTAATAAACTTGTTTCTGGCTTTTTCCTACCACAAAACGAACATTCTAATTCTTCCTTTGCCATTCTTTAATAATTAAAAGTAAAAAGTTGAAAATAAAAAGTTCTTACTCAAACCTTTCTAGTACAACTGCAATCACTATTGTATTATATAATTTCTAATTACGAGCTAAAATCTCGTCAATCATTCCGTATTCTTTAGCTTTATCTGATTTCATCCAATAATCACGATCACTGTCTTCGTAAACTTTGTCGTAATCTTGACCAGAGTGCTTACTTATAATTTTATAAAGTTCTTCTTTTAAAATTAATATTTCGCGAGCTGTAATTTCAATATCACTTGCTTGACCTTGTGCACCACCTAACGGTTGGTGAATCATTACACGAGAATGTGTTAAACCACTACGCTTTCCTTTTGCTCCTGCGCATAATAAAACGGCTCCCATTGAGGCTGCCATTCCTGTACAAATAGTTGCTACATCTGGTTTAATAAACTGCATAGTATCGTAAATACCTAATCCTGCATATACACTTCCTCCTGGAGAGTTAATGTACATTTGAATATCTTTATTAGCATCCACACTTTCTAAAAACAAAAGTTGTGCTTGTACAATATTTGCAACATTATCGTTAATTCCTGTTCCTAAGAAAAGGATACGATCCATCATTAATCTTGAAAACACATCTAGCTGAGAGATGTTTAATTGACGTTCTTCTATAATATAAGGCGTCATGTTTTGAGGTGTAACACTACTAATGATTTTGTCGTAGTATGTACTGCTTATTCCTTGGTCTTTTATAGCAAATTTTTCGAATTCTTTTCCGTAATCCATATGTGTGTTTTGAATTTGATATTTTAGTTAAGTTTCTAAATTACTTCAGAAACATTTAAATGTATGGCTAAATCAACAGTTCTCAAACTTTTTATGTTGAATTTAACGCTAATAAAATAGGCACTGAATTGTAAATAATTCAATGCCTAAATATAATGATATTATAATTAAATTTCACAAGTACTACAACTGCACTTAGTAAGACATTTTAATAAAATTATTTGTCTCCGTAAACTTCTTTAACAAATTTATCGTAAGATAATTCTTTAGTTTTTACGTTTGCTTTTTCTTTATAAAGACCTAATAGTTTTTGGCTTACTACTTGCTCGCTTAAACGTTTTACTTCTTCTTGGTTAGATAATACTCTTGCAGCAATATCGTCAAGTTCTTTGTCACTAGGATTCATTTGACCAAATTGTGCCATTTGCACTTTAATCATTGTCTTAGCACTCTCTTTTACGTCTTCGAAATCTACCTTAATGTCGTTAGCTTGCATTAATTTAGCTTCGATAAGTTGGTAACGTAAGCTTTTCTCAGACTTCTGGTACTCTTCTTTCGCTGTAGCCTCATCCATAGGGTTTTCTCCTGCTGACTGCATCCATTTTGTTAAAAATTCTGCTGGTAAATCGAATTTAGTATTTGCTACTAAATCTTCAGTAACATCGTTTAAGAATTTCTGATCTGATTGCTGTACGAATTGCTTTTCAGCATCTTCTTTAATCTTCTCTTTTAATTCTAAAACCGATTTTACACCATCTTTTCCAAATAACTTATCGAACAACTCTTGATCTAAATCTGCTGGTTCGCGTTTATTAATTTCGGTTACTTCAAAAGCAACTTCAATATCTAAACCATGTGCTTTATCATCTTCCACTTTTAATGCTTGCATTAATTCGTGGTCATCTTCGTAAAGTCCTTTTGTTTTTAATGTAATAACATCTCCAACTTTAGCTCCAACAAATTTCTTTTCTGTTGCTTTACCTTTAAACTTATCTAAAGTTAAAGTTACAGTATTTTCTATTTCTTCAGCTTCATTTTTATAAACACCAGTAATTTCACTGTCTTTAGCAACTTCTTTTAAAGCTACTAATTTACCATATTGCTTCTGGATATTTTCAACTTGACCATCAATCAATTTATCGTCTGCAACGATATTGTAATGTATTATATCTTTTTTTCCTTTTAAATCAACTTCGAATTCTGGCGCAAGACCTAATTCAAATTCAAAAGAAAAACTATCTGAATCCCAATTGATTTCGTCTTGAGTTTTTGGTAATGGCTGACCTAAAACATCTAACTTTTCTTCAGCTAAATACTTATTTAATCCTTCTTGAATTAACTTATTAACCTCATCGGCTAATACAGCTTTACCGTATTGTTTTTTAACCATTCCCATTGGCACTTGACCTTTTCTAAATCCAGGAATGTTTGCAGTTTTTCTGTAATCTACTAAGATTTTATCAACTTTAGCTGTGTAATCCTCTTTCTCGATTAATACTGTTACTACAGCATTTAATGCATCTTTATTTTCTCTTGTAATATTCATCTTGAATAATCTGTTTAATGTAACCAAAAATGGAGTGCAAAAATACTAATTTTTTACTCTCCATCAAAGTTTTTGATTTGTTGAATTTTAGACGAAATCTAATAACAAAGAATGTTCTCGCAAAGTTGTTAAGCTGTAAAGTTTGCTGCTGCCCATTATTCTTTGACTTATTACTGCTTACTTTTTCTCTGTTTTCATAAATGATTGCAATAACGATTGTAGTATTGACAATAGCACACTAAATAAAATTGCCCACCAGATATTATCTACAGAAAAACCATCGATTAATTTATCTGCAAGTAAAATGATTAGCGCATTTATTACAATTAGAAATAACCCTAATGTAATTATAGTTATTGGCAATGTTAATATCACCAATAACGGTTTTACTAATAAATTTAAAATTGACAATACAACTGCTACAATTATTGCAGATACATAGCCATCTACTTGCACGCCATTTAATACGTTGGCCAACACAAATACTGCTATTGCGTTTAAAAGAAGTCTAATTATTAAGTTCATAATTTTTGTTTTATATGCTTTTCAATATACAAAATTAATTACTGCGTTATAAAAATCTTTAGGATTCTCTGCATGCAACCAATGTCCTGCGTTTGCAATGGTTTCGATTTTAGCGTTTGTAAAATGAGCCTTTATAATTGCTTCGTCTTGCGCTGCAATGTATTCGCTTTTATCTCCTTTTAAAAATAACGTTTCACCTTCAAATTTAGAATGTATTGGTAATACTTCTCCAACTTCACTAACGTTTTTAGTTAAAACATCTAAATTTATTCTAAGTCCTAAAACTCCTTTTTCTACCCAATATAGATTTTTTAAAAGGAACAGTCTTGTTCCGTAATCGCTAACATAATTAGACAATTGCTCTTCTGCCTCTCCTCTTGTTTTTAATGTATTAAAATCTAAATTCGCTAAACCTTCTAAAATAGCATCGTGATGAATAGGATAAAAACGCGGAGAAATATCTGCAATTATTAACTTACTTACATAATCGGGAAATTGCGATGAAAATAACATTGCTGTTTTTCCTCCCATAGAATGACCAAGTAAAACAATATCTTTTAAATTATGCGTGTCGCAATAGTCTTTTAAATCTTGAGATAATAGATCGTAATTAAAGTTATCGCTATGAAAACTTCTTCCGTGATTTCGTTGATCTACCAAATGAACCTGAAATCCTGCTTTAGCAAATTCCTTTCCTAATGTTTTCCAATTATCGCTCATGCCTAAAAAGCCATGAAGGATAATAAATGGCTTACCTTCTCCTATTATGTTTGAGTGTAATTGCATTTTATTCTTCCTTAAATCCTCCAAAAAGAGGAAATTGTAATATTAATTATATTGTTTTTACTCGAATATTTTTTTGACACGAATTGCACTAATTTTCACGATTCCGGATGTGCTTACTCTTACTAATTCTTTTACTGTTTTTTTTTCTGAATATGAATTGATTATAAATTTAACCTCAACTTAGAGCTAAAGTTCAAACTCTACTTCAGCTTATTCAAATACATGTTAACTACATTTTCTATACCTAAATATAAGCTTTCGGAAATTAAAGCATGACCAATAGAAACCTCTAACAATCCTGGGATATTTTGTTTAAAAAACTGAATATTATCCAAAGACAAATCATGTCCAGCATTTATTCCTAATCCTATTTTATTTGCAATCTCTGCACATTCTGCATAAGGCTTTATTGCTTTTTTATTCCCTAAACGATATTGATCTGCAAAACCTTCAGTATACAATTCTATTCTATCTGCTCCTGTTTCTTTTGCACCTTCAATTTGCTTTATATCTGGATCTACAAAAATAGATGTACGAATATTGTTCCTTTTAAACTCGGCAATAACTTCAATTAAAAAATCTTTATGTTTAATAGTATCCCAACCCGCATTGCTAGTTAAAGCATCTATACTATCGGGAACTAATGTTACTTGTGTTGGCTTAATTTCAAGAACCATATCTACAAATTTCGAGATTGGATTTCCTTCTATATTATACTCTGTATGTACAATTGGTTTTAAATCGTAAGCATCTTGGTAGCGAATATGCCTTTCGTCTGGTCTTGGATGTATAGTTACTCCTTCTGCTCCAAAACGTTGCACGTCTTTTGCAAATTGCACCACATTTGGCGTATCTCCTCCTCTAGAATTTCTTAAAGTTGCTATTTTATTTATATTTACGCTTAATTTCGCCATTTTTTATTGCTTAAATTTAATACTTACTATTTATAGTAATCTTTTACACCTAATCCTATTGTCCAAAAATATTTTGCTTTTTCTTTATCATCTAAAACCCATTCTTTATTTTCAAGATACACTCCCATTTCTTTCATTCCTTCTATCAACTCATCAATCTCTTCTTCAAAAGCATCTCTATAAACACCAATTGACGACTCAAGAAAAGTGTAACAGTAAGGTGCTTCGCTAGAATCAACAACTCCATCATTTTCTATAGTTAACAACTCAATTAAATCTAAGCTTTGAGATTTAAAAGGGTTGATTCCATATATTTCAATTTCTGTTTTTTCCGGAAAGGGACCACATATAAATTCAATAAACTCAATATTTCCAGAACTATCTATATCTACTCTTAGTTCAAACTCGTCATAAAAAAGACTATCATCATTAACTTCTGAAGGTTTCCCCAGTTTATTTAACAATTCAGTTTTTGAATCACCCAACGTAATAACTTTTCCATTTACAATTTCAATTCCTTGTAATGGATTTAAAATAATTTTTATCAACTGTTTTTAGTTTTTTATTATTGTTTACAATACAAAAATACAAAGTAGATGCACGAGATTGTTCTTATTTTTAATTAATTTGCATAAAATTGAAAGACGCACAATGAATCTTCTAGATTACATAATAAACGATATTAAACCATTATTAAATACTGACAAAGTTAAAGAGATTCAGCTGCTTTTTAATCAGTTAACGTATTCTCATATTCCTATTGTAAATGCTGAAGGTGTTTATTTAGGTTGTATCTCTGAAAACGATGCACATTGTTTTGATAGCGAAAAACCAATTCAAGACTATCGTTATTCTGGTGAAGGCTTTTTTGTTAGAGAAGATACTGATTGGTTAGATGTACTTGAAGCATTTGCTCAAAACTCAGCCAACATCATGCCTGTTTTAAGTAATAAAAACGTGTATTTAGGTTATTATGAGTTAAATGACATCATTACCCTGTTTAATGAAACACCTTTCTTTTCTGAAGCTGGAGCTGTATTAATTATAGAAAAAGGAATGGCAGATTATTCTTTTAGTGAAGTAAGCCAAATTGTAGAGTCTAACGACGGCAAAATTCTAGGCGCATTTATTTCGAAATTTGAAAATGACATCACTCAAATTACTTTAAAAATAGGGAATGCTAATCTCAATGAAATCATGCAAACTTTTAGACGTTATAGTTATAATATATTATCTGGACATGAAGACGACAGCTATTTGATAGGGCTTAAAGAACGTTCTGATTATTTAAACAGATACCTAAACATATAATTATGAAGGTCGCCATTTACAGTCAGTACCCAAAAAAACAATCTAAAGATTCTTTAAAAGTACTTACAAAAGAACTGCTAAATTTAAACGCTTCGCTTTTTCTAGAAAGTGAATTTTATAACGATATTAAAACTGAACTTTCCAAACCTTCAGTATATAACACTTTTAAAACTTTAGACAAAAGCTTCGATTTATTTGTAAGCATTGGTGGAGACGGCACCATTTTAAGAGCTATTACCTTTGTAAAAGATTTAAACATTCCAATAATTGGCATAAATACTGGAAGGCTAGGTTTTTTAGCAACAATACAACCAGAAGATATAAAAGAAGCTATCATAGATATTTATAATAAAAAGTACACGTTAAGTAAACGCACCTTATTATCTATAGAAACTTCACCAGAGAACAATGATATAAAAGATTTAAATTTTGCTTTAAACGAGATCGCAGTCAGTAGAAAAAACACAACCTCTATGATTACTGTGGAGACCAAATTAAATGGTGAATTTTTAACATCGTATTGGAGCGATGGTTTAATAATTGCAACACCAACAGGCTCTACAGGTTATTCTTTAAGTTGTGCAGGACCAGTTATTACTCCAGACACTACAAGTTTTGTTCTAACACCCATTGCACCTCATAATTTAAGCGCAAGGCCATTAGTTATAGAAGATTCTTTTACAATAGAACTTAAAGTAAGTGGTCGTGAAGACAATTACTTAGTCTCTTTAGATTCTAGAATAGCAACTTTATCTAACGACACCATTATTACCATAAAAAAAGCACCTTTTACTATTAATATGATAGAGTTAAACTCTGAAAGTTTTCTAGCAACCTTGAGAAAAAAACTACTTTGGGGAGAAGACAAGAGAAATTAACAGCTTATTTTTTAGCAAAAAAACTTCCAAAACATTCATTTTTACAATAATTATAAGTAATCACTGTTTTAAACTGTAACTATTTAGCTGAAATCACAATAGGCTAATCTTATTTATTATATTTGCAAACTTTGAAGATTTATGAAGTATTTAACGCTTTTACTAATAATATTTTTTGGCACACAAATAAGTAGCGCTCAAATTAACGAATTTGGAATTTTCGTTGGTGGCAGTAACTTTATTGGAGATGTAGGTGCAACAGACTATATAGCACCTAAGCAATTAGCTTTTGGAGCAATCTATAAATGGAACAGAAGCAAAAGGCATTCTTATAGAATCTCTTTAACCTTTACAGAGTTAGAAGGAGACGATAATGATTCTGATGATCCTAGCAGACAAATAAGAGATTATAAGTTTAATAATAACATTTTAGAACTTTCTGCTGGAATGGAATTTACTTTTTTCGATTTCGATTTGCATAATGGAGGAACGGTTTCTACTCCTTATTTATACTCTGGAATTAGTGTAGCAAAACACGATAATTTTTTTTTTAATCCTGATGGCACTGGTGCTATTGTAGACGAAGAAACTACGAACTATGCTTTTGGTATTCCTATGGTTTTAGGATATAAAGTAGCGGTTTCAACAGATTTTATTTTAGCTTTAGAAATTGGAGCTCGTTATACGTTTTCGGATAAATTAGACGGGAGTGTCTCAGATTATGGTGGAGCAGATGCATCTGTTAGCTTTGGAAACACTAATAATAATGATTGGTATACCTTTACAGGTATTACACTAACCTATACATTTGGTAGAAACCCATGTTTTTGCCCAGGAGGATAATTTGGATACAAGCAAGATAAATACAAGTAAATTACCAAAACATGTTGCCATTATTATGGATGGCAATGGTCGTTGGGCTAAACAAAAAGGCTTTCTTCGTGCTATTGGTCACGAAAATGGCACAAAATCCGTACGCCAAACCGTTGAAGCGAGTGCAGAACTAGGTATAGAAAACCTAACATTATACGCATTCTCTACAGAAAACTGGAACAGGCCAAAGTTAGAAGTAGATACTTTAATGAGGCTTTTAGTATCTTCTTTAAAGAAAGAAATTAAGACACTTCAAAAAAACAACATAAAACTTAATGCTATTGGTAATCTCTCTAACTTACCTAAAAAGGTCTTTAAAGAACTTAATGAGGTAATAGAGAATACTAAAAGCAATACACGCATGACATTAACCTTAGCATTAAGCTATGGTTCTCGTGATGAATTACTAAATGCCATTAAAGAAATAAGCGATAAAGTTAAAAATAATATAATTTCTTCTGAAAATATTGACGAATCGATTATTAATGAGCATCTTTACACGCAAAATTTACCAGATGTAGACCTACTTATTAGAACCAGTGGAGAACAACGCATCAGTAATTTTTTACTCTGGCAAATAGCTTATGCTGAATTATACTTTACAAAAGTATTATGGCCAGATTTTACACAGCAACACCTTTGTGATGCTATCATCGAATATCAAAATAGAGAAAGACGCTTTGGGAAAACAAGTGAACAAATTAGTTAAAAACAAACAATTGAAAACATTTTTACAATCCACATTAGCAATACTATTTGCGCTATCTAGTTTTTTAACTCAAGCGCAAGACCTCTCTTATGAGGACAGTAAAACATACACAATTGCAGACATAAAAGTTGTTGGTAACACAAGCTTTAGTGAGCAAACCATTATTACGTTTTCTAAACTTAAAAAAGGAGATGAAATACTAATTCCTGGTGAAGAAATAAGTACTGCTATTAAAAAACTATGGAAAACAAACCTCTTTAGCGATATTGAAGTATACCTTTCTAAAATTGAAGGCAATGCTGCATACCTTGAAATAAGACTTGCCGATTTACCAGCTTTAAACGAATTAAAAATTGTTGGTGTTAAGAAAAGCAAAAAAGAAGCCTTAATTAAAGAAAGCAAGCTTCAACAAGGTGTAAAAATCACTGAAAACCTTATTACTACTACAAAAAACTATATTCAGAATACAAACAGAAAAGCAGGTTTTTTAAATACAAAAGTAAACATCAATACCATTCCTGTAGTAGACTCACTAGATAATGCCAGAGTAAATATGGTATTAACTGTAGATAGAGGTGAAAAGGTTAAAATTAGCAAAATCAACTTTGAAGGGAATACTGTTTTAAGCGATAAAAAGCTTAGAAAAGCCATGAAAAACACTAAGCAAAAAAACCCTATTCGTATATTAAAGCGTTCTAAATATATAGAAGCCGATTTTAAAGAAGACATAAATAGTGTTATAAACAAGTATAAGGAAAATGGATACAGAGATGCTCGTATTATTTCAGATACTTTAATTGTTAATAATGCTAAAACAGTAAGCTTAAACATTAAAGTAGAAGAAGGAGAAAAATATACCTTTGGAGAAATTACATTTATTGGTAACACCGTTTATACAGACCAATTTTTAAGACGTAAGTTAAGAATTGAAAATGGAGATACTTATAATGGTGTTTTATTAGAAAAACGAATTGCAGACAATTCAAGTCCAGATGCAGACGATATTACAAATCTTTACCAAGATCATGGTTATTTATTCTCTACTATTAATCCAGTTGAGGTAAGTGCAGATGGCAATGTAATAGACATGGAAATTAGAATTTCGGAAGGTAAACCAACTTATTTTAACAAAATTACTGTAGTTGGAAACGAGAAAACTAACGATCATGTTATTTATAGAGAAATAAGAACACGACCAGGCGAATTATATAGTAAATCTAACGTTGTACGTACAGTTCGTGAATTAAGTCAGTTAGGTTTCTTTGATGCAGAACAAATTGATCCTCAGTTTAAAAACGCAAACCCAGATGATGGAACTATAGATATAGAATATGGTGTTGTAGAGTCTGGATCTAGCCAAATAGAACTACAAGGTGGTTATGGTGGTGGTGGTTTTATTGGTACATTAGGTTTATCATTTAACAACTTCTCATTAAAAGATATTCTTAAAAAGGATGCATACAAACCAATTCCTTCTGGAGATGGTCAAAAATTAGCATTACGTTTACAAGCAAGTCGTTTTTACCAAACCTATAGTTTTCAGTTTTCAGAGCCTTGGATGGGTGGAAAAAAACCAGTACAATTTTCAACATCGTTATCGCATACTAAGCAGTTTTTATATAATGCGCAAACCGGAAAAGCTGATAAAGACAAACGTTTTAATATTACAGGTCTTACATTGGGTTTAGCTAAACGTTTATCTGTACCAGACGATTACTTTACGCTATCTCAAGCGTTGAGTTTTCAACACTACAATTTAAAAAACTACAACACAGGATTATTTACTTTTGGTGATGGTTATTCTAACAATTTATCTTACACAATAGGACTAAGTAGAAATAACACCTTTAACGATCCCGTTTTCCCAACAGGAGGATCTAGTTTCTCAGCAACAGCAAAATTATCCCTACCATATTCTATGCTTAATGGCACAGACTACGAATCTTTACGCGTAGAGCGAGAAACAAATCAAGAGATTGTAAACGATGCTACTCTAGATATTGATGATAGAACTGTTGCATCAAATAGAATTTCTGAAATTGACCAAGAACGTTTTAAATGGTTAGAATTTTATAAATTAAAATTTAAAGGAGATTGGTACACAAAATTAGTAGATAAATTCGTTTTTAAATCAAGTTTAGAATTTGGTTATTTAGGTGCATATAATCAAGATAGAGGTATTATTCCTTTCGAGCGTTTCTTTCTTGGAGGTGATGGACTAGGAAGTTATAGTTTAGATGGTAGAGAAGCCGTTGCTTTAAGAGGCTACCCAAACCAAGGACTATCAGATAACGATGGAGGAACAGTCTTTAATAAATTCTCTTTAGAATTACGTTATCCAATTACACTAAAGCAATCAGCAAAAATATATGCCTTAGGTTTCTTAGACGCTGGAGCATCATACGACAGTTTTAAAGACTACAACCCGTTTAACGTAAAACGTTCTGCAGGTTTAGGAGTTAGAATATTTATGCCTGCCTTTGGTTTATTAGGTATTGATTTCGGACATGGTTTCGATCCACTTCCAGGAAATACAATAAAGCATGGATGGGAAACTCACTTTATTATCGGACAACAATTTTAATAAAATAAAGGTCTTTTTTGTATAAAAAAAGGCCTTTATTAATGTAAAAATTTCAACAATTTATTATTTTTGGCACGATATTTTCAATGATTACTTTGAGGATTTGATTCAAGAATTAAAATTTTTACAATTAAAATTCGTTATTTTGAAAACTAAGTGATTCAAAATAAGACAGAATCAATATCCAAACTGTCTGTTTTTTTGAATTTATGTTATTAAATATAAAAATATAACCAGATGAAAATTAAAGTTCTTTTTTTATTGACCATAGTATCAATGCTATCCTTTCAAGCAAACGCGCAACGTGGAGTGAGAGTTGGATATATAGATACCGAATATATTTTACAAAACGTACCTGAATATACTGAGGCAACTTCACAGTTAGATTCAAAAGTTCAGAAATGGAAAGGTGAGATAGAAACAAAATTAAAAATTGTAGAACAAAAGAGAACCGACTTAAATAACGAGAAGGCACTTTTAACTAAAGAATTAATTGAAGAACGCGAAGAAGATATCACTTTTGAAGAAAAGGAAGTATTAGATTATCAGCAAAAGCGATTTGGACCTAATGGAGATTTAATGATCCAAAAGAGACAATTAATGCAGCCCGTTCAAGATCAAATTTTTCAAGCAGTTCAAGATATTGCTAAAGCAAAAAAATACGATTTTGTTTTCGACAAGTCCGCAGATCTAGTAATGCTATATTCAGCAGAGCGTTTTGATATGAGCGAGCAAGTTTTAAGAACTATTACACGCTCTTCTAAAAGAAAGCAGCTAAAGTCTAAGAAAGATAAAAAAGAAGCTAAAGATGAGGATGTAACTGTAGAAATAGACGAAAGCAAAGACGCAAGACAACTCGCTTTAGATAAGAAAAAAGCAGATAGAGCAGCGTTACAAGAAGCTAGAAAAAAAGAGATTGCAGATAAAAGAGCAGCAGCAATTGCAGCAAGAGAAAAAGCAAAACAAGATAAGCTAGACGCAAGAAATAAAACTAAAGAAGGTACAGAGAACAATAAAGAAGAAGGTACCGAAGATAATAAAGCAGAAACTGGAGATGCTCCTAAAACTAAAGAACAAATTTTAGAAGCACGTAAACAGAAGAAACTAGCAGATAGAGCAGCTAGAAAAAAAATGCTTGAAGATAAAAGACAAAAAACCTTAGAGGATCGTAAGAAAGCAAAAGAAGAAAAAGACAGTGCTCCAGAAGACGAGAATCAAGACGATTAAAAATTAATAACTATAACACACAAATACTATTTTAAAAATGAAACAAATTAAAACATTACTAATTGCAGCAACATTATTTTTTGGAGCTACTAGCTTTACAAACGCTCAATCTAAGGTTGCCCACATTAATACAACAGACTTAATTCAAGCAATGCCTGATATGAAAGTTGCTCAAGCAGATATGGAACGTATTGGTAAAACTTACCAATCTGATATTGAAGCTATGAAACTAGAATTAAAAACTAAAACTGAACGTTTTGAAGCAGAAGCTACTACAAAAACTCAAGAAGAGAACGAAAAGCGTTATGTTGAAGTACAGACAGATCAACAATCTATGCAACAATATGCAGCTAATGCTCAACAGCAATTACAAAAGAAAGAAATGGAGCTTTTAAAGCCTATTACTGAAAAAGCTAAAGCAGCAATCTTAAAAGTAGCTAAAGCTCAAGGTTTTGACTATGTATTAGATTCTTCTCCTCAAGGTGGAGTAATTATGGCTGAAGGTAAAGATTTACTTGCAGATGTAAAGAGAGAATTAGGATTCTAAGAAGACCTAACCAAAACAAATAGTACTAAAAGCCGACTTATTAAGTCGGCTTTTGTATTTTTATAAAGTGAGTAATCTTAGACTAAATTTTTATGAGTAAACAACCTATTGGCATATTCGATTCTGGCGTTGGTGGCACTTCCATATGGAAAGAAATGCACTTGTGTTTGCCTCTCGAAAGTTCTATTTATTTAGCCGATAGTTTAAATGCGCCTTATGGGCAAAAAGGTAAAGACAAAATTATTGAGCTTAGTATAAAAAACACCGAGTTCCTTTTAAATAAAAACTGTAAACTTATTGTTATTGCTTGTAATACTGCAACAACAAATGCTATTAGTGTTTTAAGAGAAAAATATAATGTTCCAATTATTGGCATTGAACCAGCAATTAAACCAGCTGCATTAAATACGCAAACAAAAGCTATTGGTATTTTAGCCACTAAAGGCACGCTATCTAGTGCGTTGTTTCACAATACATCTAACTTATATTCAAATGGCATAACCATTGTAGAGCAAGTTGGCCAAGGTATTGTAGAATTAATTGAAACTGGAAACTATGAGTCTATTGAGATGGAAATGCTGCTTAAAAGCTATTTAAAACCAATGCTTGAAGCCAATATAGATTATCTAGTACTTGGTTGCACGCATTATCCATATCTTATTCCTATGCTTACTAAATTACTTCCTAATCATGTTAAAATTATAGATTCTGGTTTGGCAGTTGCTAAACAAACTAAAGCTGTTTTAGAGCAACATAATTTATTAAATGCCGAAACACTAAAACCAAAGAATAAGTTTTATATTAATTTGAAGAACACCGAAGTAATGCAATCTCTTTTGGGAGATACGTTTTATGTTGATTATTTAGAGTTTTAATTTGATTTTTTAGTGTACTTCTAATAAAAAAAACTACTTATATGCTAATATTAATAAATTATCTTTATAGGATAGCATTAACACAAAACTGACTATAATCTGATATATTTACGGGATATCGTTAATAAAAGTGTTGATATAACACGTTACCCAACATTTGAAAACCAACTTATGACAAAAAGAGATTTTTTTAGAATTATAATAAAACTTTTCGGACTTTACTCATTAATTCTAACTGTTTTCACATACATTCCGACCAATATAAGCTATGTAACTTTTCAATTCGAACCGATTGTGTTACTTTGGATTTTTGGAGCTGTGGCTTTAACAGTTTTGGTTTATATACTTCTAATTCGTAAAACTGACTTAATAATTGACTTTCTAAAATTAGACAAAGGATTTGATGACGAACGAATTGAATTTAAGAATTTTAATAGTCAAAAAATAATGCAACTTGCCCTGATATTAATTGGCGGATTTTTGATTATCGACTATTTACCTGACTTTTTACAATATACTTATTTAGCATTTAAAAAAGAGGTTTCACCAAACGGACTGAATCAATTGGAAGATTTTAGTTTTGGAAAAATAACGGATTACTTCAATTGGGTAATTTCTGGAATGAATTTAATTGTTGGCTATATTTTGCTAACTAATTACGACCGAATTACTAAATGGTTAAATAGAAAAGAAAAAACGTTGGGTAACACCGTATAAAAATAATTGCTACATTGTGCTTAATCAAAGGTCGTTGCGCTTTTGTTACATCTGATTTTCCTTCGGAAAATCCTCGCACACAAAACCGCAACTATTCTTATACATAAACGTTGGCAACAATTTAAGAGAAACTATGTACAAAGGAAAAACTGATAGAGAATTAATTGAACTTTTAGCAATTCATAAAAAGTTGACATTCCAATCTCAACTGAATTTAAAAACGGAATTAAATCACCGAAATATTCAAGAGAATATCGCAGGTTTGGAAAACACTCTTAACGAAAAAATTTCTGAAATTGAAAATCTTGATTATTTAAAGAATCTTGGATTTAAAGCCGACAAATTCGGCGACTCAATTAAAGTTACCCGAACTGACAAAGCTGTTTTAATGGATATTGTTGCAATTGTTTTGGGAATAATATTTTGTCTAATTGGATTTTTTGGAATTTTAGGTCTTATTGGTTCATTTTCGAGCGAAGGCGAATTTAGTATTTTATCGCTAATCACAACTGTCGGAATGATAGCAATCGGAGTTTTAGGAGTTAAATTTTTAAGCGGAATTAAGAGCTTAATTGACTATGCTGGTTTTGAATTGCTAAATAATAATGGAACAATAACTCTGAAAAAAAGATTTGACACAAAACTTGTAGAAATACAGAAAAACGAATCTTTACTTGAGTTAAAAGAACAATCGGAATTGATGATTTTAAAATTGGAAAATGACGATATTTTAAGTGCAAACACAAATAATATTATTCAGAAAATGACAATATCTGAATTAACAAAAAAACTAAAAACTGTTGCCAACATCGCATAAAAATAATGCGTAGTTTAGTGCTTAATCAAGAGTTCGTGCATTTTTGTTACATCTGATTTTCCTGCGGAAAATCCTCGCACACAAAACCGCAACTTTCCATATACATAAACGTTACAAAACATATGAAACAGAAATCACCGATTATTCTTCTTTTGATACTATTTTCGAGTTTAGTCTATTCACAGGAGTTTCCAGATTATTTAGTAGACGAAAATGGTTTTCAATTTTCTTGCGAAATTAGAGAGATTAAAAATGGTAAGATTAAATACTATGTTAATGGAAATTCATCAATAATAACAAAACGAATTGTTGAATTTGAAAACGGTTACTTATCCGATTCTAGTAAAGTAAAAAACTCTTTAGGAACTAAAATTCTAAAACCGGATTTAGGATTTGCTAATGTATATATCTATAATGGTCAAACAACTGCTTTCAAAGTTTATCACAATGGTAAAGAGTTAGTTAAGATTAAAGGAAATAGTTATTTTCTACTAAAAATTAAGAGTAACGAATTACATTCTTTTTTTAGTTCTGGAGATGATAGCCTAGTAGAAATTAAAGCCGAAACTGGAAAGACATATTATATTAAAGGGAAATTAGGTGAAAAAAGCGCGTCAAATGGAATTAATAATTATACAACATTTAGTCATAATTTGATTTTAGAAAACAGTGAACTTTCAAGATATGCTGTTTTATCAATGAAAAAGAAAGCTAAAAAATAATAAGTTTTGTAACATCCGTATATAACAAATAGAAATCGACGAAAAACACTACCTACTATTTAAAAATAATCTTATTAGTTTACGAATTTAAGAAAATGTGTTTTTTGACATTTAAATTAATTTATACAGGCAACTTTTATTACTTAAACCAACTAGAATATTTCACATAATTCTCAGCAATGCGGTTTATTTCTCCATTAATTAATTCTTTACTAATGTCTTTAACTTTTTTCGCTGGAACTCCTGCGTAAATACTTCCAGATTCTACTGTAGTGTTTTGTGTAACTACTGCTCCTGCCGCAACTATACTATTACTTTCTATAACGCAGTTATCCATAACTATACTTCCCATTCCTATAAGTACATTATCTTGAATGGTACAACCATGCACTATGGCATTGTGTCCAATAGACACATTATTCCCAATAATTGTTGGGTATTTTTGGTATGTGCAATGCACAATTGCTCCATCTTGTACATTTACCTTATTACCCAGTTTTATATAATTTACATCGCCTCGTAACACAGCATTAAACCAGATACTACATTGTTTTCCTACTTGTACATCTCCAACAATAGTTGCGTTTTCTGCAATGTAGCAGTCTTCTGGTAATTGTGGGCTTTTTCCGTTTACTGGTTTTATTATTGGCATGGTTTAGTTAATTTGTTAATTCGCTAATTTGTTTATTGGTTCTCGATACATTCCGATAAAAAAAATCGGAACACTCGAACTGACAACGTGATGCAATTTAATACTTTGGTGTCACTTCGAGTGATTTTTGAAGCATGAGAAAATTGTATCGAGAAGTGTTTTTTTTTGTTAACCTGATTATTGTTCTAAATTGTTCTCGATACAATGCTCCTTTGGTCGCATCACTCGAACTGACGAATTATTATTTAAAATAAGATAATAATTCAGATTTTCTAGATGGCGAAACCATCACTTCTTTTCCGTTACTTAAAATTACGCTTCCTCCTTTTCCTTTTACATATTTTACAACTTCGTTTACATTAACTAAGTAACTTTTATGCACACGCGCAAAATTAGAATCTTCTAAGGCCTGCTCAAAATACTTAAGTGTTTTGCTTACTACTTTCTTTTTGTTGTTGTTTAAATGGATTTCGGTATAATTGTCATCGGCTTTACAAAATAGAATATCTGCAGTACTTATAACTTCGAATCCATTTTGTTGTGGAATGGTTATTTTTCCAGCTACATTATTATTGGTTTTTGGTACTAAAACTTGATCTTGTAGTGCATCTTCTTTTGTTTTAATTTCTACTACATAATCTACTGCCTTTATTAAATCGTCTATTGCAATAGGTTTCATTAAATAATAGCTTGCGTGTGCATTTAAAGCCTCAATTGCATAATTGTTGTATGCAGTTACAAAAACGGTTTCAAAATCTCTGTCTCCCACCTTATCTAGTAAATCGAAGGCATTACCATAAGGCATTTCTACATCTAAAAAAACCAAATCTAACTCGTTGTTTCTTATTAACTCTAAGCCTTCGTTTATGTTTGCTGCTTCACCAACAACATTTACGTTTGGACAGTATTTTTTGAGATAGTTTTTAAGAATCTCTCTACTTGTTTCTTCGTCTTCTACTATTATTGAGTTTAGTTTCATTTGCTGTTGGTTCTGAGTTTTGTGTTTATTATACTAATACTCATTCTCTCATTATTTTTAGAAGGAATATTTCTTATTTCATTCCAATAAGTCATTATCTCATTTTTTGATTCTGTTAAATTTTTAAGTTTTTTCAAATATTGATCGCTATCTACTTCTTTATCATTTATTAGGTAGACGATTTTAGGGTATCGTTTACAATAAATAGAAATTATAGTATCTATAATAATTACTCCTTCTTTTGCTTCTTTACCTAAATGATTAGAGAAATATTTTGAATCTTTATAAATATAATTATAAGATGAATAAGGCCTTTTCTTTAATTTATCATCAGAGTCATTTAATTGACTCAATCTTTTATAAGGCTTTCCATTCAACAAAATCATTGGATCACTATTAATTTGATTTTTCTTTATATTTAAATCAACAAAATCAGATAATTCAATCATTTTATTTGGCTTATATGAAGTTGATTTACAACTTAAAACCATTGACACAAATAATAAAGCAAAAACTCTACTCCACATAACTAATCTCGTTTCAAAGTAACAACAACCTTAGTTCCAATATCTCCTTCAGTTTGTCCTTTATATAATTCGTCTATAAAAACATCAACTTTATCTTTATACATTTCATTTAAAATAGCAACTCGCTTTTTTATATTTCCCATGCCTTTAGAATTCTGTTTCTGCTGGTTTTCGGTTTTAAGTGACTTAGATTTTTCTCGACCAATACCATTATCTGTAATGGTTATAGTAATTTCATCTTTACTCTTTTTTGTTATAGAAATATCAAGCTGCCCTTTTTCTTCTTTATATCGTAAGCCATGCCAAACCGCATTTTCTATATAAGGCTGCAATAACATTGGCGGAATTTGGTAATCTTCCACATTTATGGCTTCGTCTACTGTAATATTATAATCGAACTTATCTTGAAATCTAAAATGTTCCAGTTTTGTATATAATTGCAATAACTCTACTTCTTTTGCTAAAGGAATAAAATCTTGCTCACTATTTTCTAAAACGGCTCGCATTAGCTTAGAAAAATCGCTTAAATATTTATTTGCTGTGCGCTCATCGTTTGTGGCAATAAAGCTATTGACAGAATTTAATGCGTTAAATATAAAATGAGGATTCATTTGGCTTCGTAAAGATTTTAAAGCCAATAAATTATTTGCCAAGCGTTGTTGTTTAATATACTTATACATTAAATAAGCTGCAAAAAGTAATAGTAACAATCCACCAATAAGTGAATAAATTATTATTTTCTGGCTCTTATTTTGTTCCTGGTTTAATTGATATCTACTTTCCGATAGTTCTCGATCGCTTTCTAGAGAGGTGATGCGGTTTTGTTTTTCGGCAATACTTTTATTAAAACGCGCAGCTTGTGTTATTTGCTGCTCTTTTTTTACAAAAAGTGCTTCAACAGACTTAATATATTCGTCGTAAGTTTTTCTAGCACTTTCATAATCTCCAGATTCTTCAAAAACTTCCGACAGCTTCCTATTGGCATCTTTTTCAACCACTAAATCCTCTCGCTCGCCTGCCTCTACTATACTTTTTTCTAAATATGGTATCGCTTCAGCATAGTTTTTTTGCATATATAATGCATTACCAATTTTATAGTTTTGTTTTTGAATGGTGTAACTGCTTTCAATATCTATTATAGAATCTTTTTCAATATCTTTAATATCTAAAATAGCCTCTTGTCTAAGGCGAATTTCGTCATCAAAATTTCTATTAGAGTTATTAAAATCTGCAACTTTCACTTTCTCTTTTATTGCTCGTGTTTTATTCTCTTGCGTTGCTAAATCTAGCGAATTACTATAATATTTTTTTGCTTTATCAGTGCTTCCGCTAGCATCAAACGATTGGGCTATTTTAGAATTTAAGTCGGTTACTTTAGGTGCAATTAAGTGTTTTTGAGCAATACTTAATCCTTTATTGTACGAAGCGACAGACTTTGTATAGTCTTTCATTTTATAAAAAACATCACCAAGTCCTTCGTTTAACTCAACTAATTGATAATTGGATAATTCCTTCTGATTTAATTCTTCTAAAACCGAAACACTTTCTTGATAATTACTATTAAGCATGTATGCTTCTCCTAACTTCAATTTTACTTCGTTAGAATTGTAACTATTAAGGCTTATTCTATAATTAGAAACTGCTAAATCGTATTGTTTCCAATGCATATAAATGTCGGCAAGCACTTCGAAGGCTTCAGCATTTTGCTTTACAGACTCACTCTTTTTAATGCTTTCTGTTACAAATTGTATACTTTTATTGGCAGATTTTTTCTTGTAAACTAATGCCGAATCTATTAAATTGTTAAATGAGTTATTTTGCGTTCTTTTAAATAACTTACTACTTGAATACGACGTTTTTGGTAATACATTTACAGTAATACGCTCATCACTTTTTACGGTGTAATAAATGGTTTCAAAGTCTTTGTGACTAATAATAAGTTCGTCTCCAATTTTTGCTCGTACTCTAAATTCGCCAGCTCCATTAGACGATGTGTACGCGCCTCCATTTATTTCGACATTAACATCTTTAATAGCTTCACTAGATTCTTCTTCCTTTACTAGACCACGAATGTAGAAAAAAGCTTCGTTTTTAATTTGACCTTCTGTTTCTATAGCATCGCTTTGCTGTCCATACAATGTACACGAGCAAATAATGAATAGAATATAACTTATATATAATTTAATGTGCTTCATTTTTATAATTACTAAAAGATAAACTTACACACTTTAATTGGCATAATAAAATCAGTTTCCTCGAAACTGAAGCAACACACAGATAAAATCGCCTTGTTTACTCATTTAAAAACGCAAGTCACTCATTACAAAGTAGCATTCACTCATTGCTATTTTTATTAAAAAAAAGTTGAGCATAAGTTTACACTCTAATTAATACACAAACACATGAAACACTCAATTTACTTAGCCTTATTATTATACGCTTCTTTTACATCTGCACAAATTAGAGGTAATGCAACTACTATTTCTAGGCAAAATGTTATACATGCAGAATCGCTTGGCAATGCTAATACTTATGGTAACAACTTGAATACTTTTAGGCAGCGAAATCTAGTGCCAAATCCAGTAATTACAATAGATGTAAAAGCACTTAACAATATTGTAGCAGATTCTTACACAGCTGTTTTTAACTTGGTTCAAATTGGTGAAACGGCAGAAGACACCAATAGATTAATGAACGCGCGTGTTAATAGCGTAAAAAGCGCTTTAACGACTCAAGGTATATTTAACAAGGATATTATTATAGATGTTATTTCTTTTGTTCCTGTTTACGAAACTGTAGTTGAAAAAAAATTATTTAGTAAAACTTATACTGAAGTTCCCAAAGGCTTCGAGTTACAGCAAAACTTACATATTAAGTTCACTAAGGTTAATCAGTTTGAAAAGGTATTAGCAGCTTGTGCAAAAAACGAAATTTACAATTTAGTAAAAGTGGATTATTTTATAAATAATATTGAAGCTGTTTACACAAAGCTAAGAGCCGAAATTTTAAAAACACTTAAAGAAAAAAAGCAATTTTATTTAGACTTAGGTTTCGATTTAACAAACTACAAACCAACAATGGCAGACACTAAATACTGTCATTTTCCAAGAGAATTCTACAAAAACTATCAAGCTTTCAATAGTATTTCTTTAGAAGCTATAAAAAAGAACAAAGGCATAGTAAAAGCAAAAAAACAAACCTCTTACTATTACGACCCATTGTCTTTTAAAGAATATGATATTATTATAAACCCATCTATTGTAGAACCTGTAATCCAAATAGGAATGGAAATAAAACTACAGTATAGAGAAAAACCTGAAACACCAAAACCTATAGAAAAAGTAAAAGAAGTAATAAAAAATAAGTATTTCATTCTGTCTAAAGATGGAGAGCTTACAGTAAAAGAATTAAAATTAGAAAATTAAAAATTATGACACGAGCATGCCAAAAGCTTAATCATCTATTAGAATGATTAATAGCGAACTGCATGTAACCTTAAAAAAATCAATAAATCTAAACACATGAAAACAACAATTAAATTTAGCTTAGTAGCTTTAACAGCCTTTTTCTTTTTAGCCTGTAATGCTAACAACAAAAAGCAAACTAAAAGTTATGCTTTAAACGAAACTATTGTAACAGCAGATCCAGTTTCAACTACTCCAAAACTAGACAAGAAATACATTAAAGTTGCATTGTTACTAGACACAAGTAACAGTATGGATGGTTTAATAGATCAAGCAAAAGCGCAACTTTGGGAAATTGTAAACGAGTTGTCTTATGCGAAATGTAAAGACGATAAGCCCAATCTAGAAATAGCACTTTACGAATATGGAAACGACAACTTAAATAGCGAGGAAGGCTACATTAGACAGGTTTTAGCCTTTAGTGATGATTTAGATGAAATCTCAAAACAACTCTTTTCCTTAACCACAAAAGGAGGTAACGAGTATTGTGGTTATGTAATAAATACTGCATTAGACCAATTAAAGTGGAATGCAAATCCAGGCGATTTAAAGCTTATTTTTATTGCAGGAAACGAGCCTTTTACTCAAGGCGAGGTAGACTACAAAAACGCATCTAAACGTGCGCATAATAAAGATGTAACCGTAAATACTATTTTTTGCGGAAACTACAATCTAGGAATTTCTAGTTACTGGAAAGAAGGAGCCGATTTAACACATGGAGACTATATGGCTATTAACCATAACCAAGAAACTATTTATATTGCTACGCCTTATGATGATGCTATTTTAAAACAAAACAACAAGCTAAATAAAACCTATATCGCCTATGGTTCTCAAGGCAGGATAAAAATGCAATTACAGGCAGAACAAGATGATAATGCTGAAGGTTATAGTAGCGCAAATGCAGTAAGTAGAACCGTTAGTAAAAGCTCTCATTTATATAAAAATTCTTCTTGGGATTTGGTGGATGCATCAAAAGACGAAACTTTTAAATATGAAACTTTAGATGAAAGTGAATTACCGCAGGAGCTAAAAAATAAAAGTGCTTCAGAAATTAAAACTTATGTTTCAAACAAAACGAAAGAGCGTAAAACGATTCAGAAGGAAATTCAAGAATTAAATAACAAACGAAAGGATTATATTTTAAAAGCTAATAAAGACAACAGTAATGGATTAGAGAATGCCATGATAAAAGCAATAAAATCTCAAGCGAAAGTTAAAAACTATACATGGAAATAGCTTAAACTTATTTAAATACAGAATTGGTATTAAAAATCAAGCAAAAAAAAAGGCCTCGATATATCGAGGCCTTTTTTATATAAATATATTTTGTTTTAGTTAATCGCTGGACAATTACAACTGTAACGCTCTTTAGAACAACCAAAATTATAACCTAAAGTTATTTGGTGAAAACCACCATTATTAAATACTACCGAATTTGCTTGGTAACTATAAGTATAAGCAAACATAAAGTCGTTTAAATTAACACCTAAAAGTGGCGTTATGTATTGTAATTTCTGGCTACTTACTCCAGAACCATCAACAAACTCTGCACCATCTAAACTTCTTCTGTAAGAGATTCCTCCCCAAACCTTTCCGAAATCTAGTGTTTTATATGCTTTAAGGTTTACATCAAAAGAAGCTTCTTCTGTTGCATCTCTATACATAAACATAACCGAAGGTTCAAAACTCCAATCATTGTTGTAGCTACTAAATGTATTACCTACAGAAATCAAGTATGTACGTAAATTTTGGTAGCTTAAACCTTGTTCGTTAAAGTTTACACCATCATTTTCTAAAAGATTTTTTACTGTTGCATGCGCGTAAAAATCATATAAGTGGTAAGAAAAACCAAAATCAACATTAAAGTTTGTTGCAGATTGTTCTATTCCTGCTATAATTGGATCAGGACCATCAAACAAAAATGATGTTTCGTCTAATTTATATTGAATAGCTCCAAGGCTTAAACCAAAGGATAACATATTTAAATCTATTTCATTTCTAGAAAACATAATGTGGTGAGCATATGTAAAATACGCTCCTGTTTGTGAATGAAAACCGTTTTTATCAGAATATACTATTGCTCCAATTCCAGATTGAGACTCTCCAACTCTACCATTAACACTTGCTGTTAATAATGCAGGAGCATCATCGTCCCCAAACCATTGTTGGCGACCAGTAATTCTAATTTTAGAACAATTAGCAACTCCAGCCATAGATGGATGGATAAGATAATAATTATCTGTTAAGTAATCTGAATATACAGGAAGTCCTTCTTGTGCCTTAGCAAATTGAGTGCTAAAAAACACAATAACTACTAATGTAAATAACCTTTGTAATCTCATAATATCTTTTTTCAAGGTAGATGTTGGTTCAAAATGTATAGCTCACGCTAAAATAACTCTCGTTTGTCGAATAAATTATATTGAGCCAAATATATAAATTTACTTTGGAATATTTAGACTCTCAAAAGTTAAAGCTACCAATATAAAAAGGATTTAACAAAAAAGCTAAATTTTTAGACATATTAACGCCGTCTTTAAGTATCAAATATATCGATATCTCTACTTACTTTTAGTATTTTTGCATAAAAATTGTTGCAAAATGAATACTTTTAAAGTTACAACACAAGAAACTTCCAATTCTACGATATTAAAATTTGAAGTCAATCAATTTATAACTCAGCACCAAAGCTTCGAGTTTAATAATATAGATGAAGCTAAAGCATCTCCTTTAGCTCAACAATTATTCTATCTGCCATTTGTAAAAAAAGTCTACGTAACTAGTAATTTTGTTGCTATTGAACGTTTTAATATTGTTGAATGGAAAGAGGTGCAAAATGAAGTTTCTGAACAAATTGAAAACTACTTAAACGAAGGCAACTTGGTAATAAACCAAGACATCGCACCAAAGAAGACACCAGTAACTGTATACGCAGAGAGCACTCCTAATCCTAGTGTTATAAAATTTGTTGCGAATAAAAAGATTGCCAATGGTGCTTTCGAATTTACTTCAATAGATACTGCTAAATCTTCACTTTTAGCTACAGAATTATTTCATTTCCCTTTTGTTAAAGGAGTCTTTATAGATGAAAATTATGTTTCTGTTACTAAATATGATGTTGCTGAATGGAATGATATTACAAATGAATTACGTGAGTTTATTAGAGGTTATATTGAAACTGGAAAGGAAGTTATTTCTGCTAATGCACCAGAAGTAATAGAAAAATCTACTGAAAAAGTTGAAGCACATTTTGAAACCTTAGACGACACCTCAAAAGAAATAATAAACATACTTGAAGAATATGTAAAACCTGCCGTTGCTAGTGATGGAGGTAATATTCAGTTCGATTCTTATGATGAAGCAACAAAAACCGTTAAAGTTATCCTACAAGGTGCTTGTAGTGGTTGTCCTTCTTCTACGTTCACTTTAAAAAATGGTATAGAAAATATGCTAAAAGAAATGCTAAAAGGCAAAGTGAACACGGTTGAAGCTATAAACGGTTAATCTTACAAATAAACCTTTCATCGGTTTAGCTTTTTTTTTAAATAACTCCATTTGTAAATTTTATAAAAACCTGTAATTTAGAGTCAATATTAATTTAAAACTCAAAATTATGGCTGTATTAAAAGTTATTGAAGTATTATCAAATTCTGAAAAAAGTTGGGAAGACGCAACTAAAAAAGCAGTAAAGCATGCTTCAAAAAGTGTAAAAAATATACGTTCAGTATACGTTCAAGATCAAAGCGCAAGCGTTAAAGATGGAGAAGTATCTGATTTTAGAGTAAACTTAAAAATTACTTTTGAAGTAAATTAATCACATTTTAATATACTTACAAAAAACGCCTGAACATTAGTTCAGGCGTTTTTTTGTTTTAAATACTTATTCTATATTTTCTATCGCTTCAACGTAAAGTGTCTACGAATAGATTTTTTCTCATCTGTACTTGGTTCTCTATATTCTAAAGTAAACCAGTAATCACTTGTAGGCATTGGGTTACCGTTGTAAGTACCATCCCATCCTATTCCTGTTGGGCTTAACTGTTTTAATAGTTTACCGTAACGATCGAAGATATAAATAACAGCATCTGGCTGTCTTCCAATATCGTAAACATTCCATGTGTCGTGGTAACCATCGCCATTTGGTGTAAAGTATAATGGGTAATCCATAACCATAACTGGGATTGTTGTTTCTCCACAACCTATCGTGTCTCTTACTGTTACCATATGCTCTCCTGCTGCAACATCTGTAAAGGTATACACATATGCTCCTGCTGCATTTAACGTTCCTAGTTCCCAACTACCGCCATCGATACTAAACTCGTATACTGCTATTGAGGTGGTTGCTGTACCTGTTGCTGTTACTAATATATCGTGTTGATCTGCAAAAGCTAAGCTTGTTATCTCATAAGCTACTGCTGGTGGCTCGCTTACTGTTACGAAAGTGTTAACTTCAATACTTGGACATCCTGTTGCGATATCTGTTGCTATAACACCATAAGTTCCGCCTTCGGTTGGCTCTAAGAATTCTGCTGTTTGGCCTGCTATATCTGTGCCATTTAAGTTCCATACAAAAGTATAGAATGCTGGATCTAACCCTGTGTCTATTACTGGTGAGTTAATTACTTCTGTACCATTTGTGTTGATACATAATAAATACTCTGCTTCTAAAGTAAATGATGGCATTGGGTTTACTTGTAAAGTGATTTCTGCTGTTTCATAACAAGCAGACGTATCGTTATCTACTTCTCCATCGTTGTTTAAATCTACTAAATCACCAAGACCATCACCATCTAAGTCGATGTAATCTATAATGCCATCTGCATTGGTATCAAATCCTTCTGCTACTCCATCACCATTAATATCTACAATATCAAATATGCCATCTGCTGGTACAGTGGTGTCGATTGTATCTATTGTGCCATCGCCATTAACATCTAATCCTACAGTTAATGTAGTAAGATCTAAATTTAGTGTGCCTGGAATATCATTATCTACTCTTACAATAATTACTTGTGGGTTTACTGTATTGGTATATGTAAATGGTAGCGGATTTGTACCTGCATCTGCATCGACTTGATTATCGTAATACGTTACCGTGTAATTTAATGGGTCTTGGCCATCTAATACAAAAGGATTTTGTGTTGCTAAATCAAACTCAACCATGTCGTTTGTTGTATCGTTATCAAACTCCATAGTATCGTCACATACTTGGTAAAGTATTGCAACACCATCTGGATTGGCTTGTGCTGCTTCGTCTACTACTAAATTGAAGGTTAATGCTGTGGTATCACATCCTGTTACTGTGTTTGTAATGTTTACGTAAATAGTTTGTGGATCACTAGTATTCGTGTAATCGCCACTTGCTGTTAAATCGTTCATTGAAGCATCTGCTTCGCCTTGCGTTTCATGGTAAGTGACTGTAAATATTGCTGGATCTTGTCCGTTTAATATCGCTGCTGTCATCGTTGTTAAATCGAAGTCTGCAACGTTGTCTGTATTCAGCTCACAAATAACATAGTCGTTTACTGGTGTAACTACTGGTAATGGGTTTACAATAACATCGAAGCTTACTAAACTGTAACAGCCTGTTCCATTTAATCCTGTAGCATCTGTACCATTGGTAAGACGTACAAAAATAGTTTGTGGTGTTACTGCTACGTTTGGATTTCCAGGATCTTCGTTAATATGCATGGTTGGGTCTGCTATCGCATTGTTACCCATTACAGCATCGTCTTGTGTAATGTAGTAACTTGCTGTTACACCTACTTCTCCATTGATAATGAAGCCTTCGTTTTGTGTTAAATCGAATGTTTCTAATAAATCGTTTGGTCCTACAATGTCTATATCGTCACACAATTCTAAATCTACTGGATTTGGACTTGGTGATGGGTTTGGGATCACTCTAATAGTTACGGTTGTAAAGCTAAAGCAGCCTGTGTCGCTATCGGTTACTCTTACGTATAGGGTTTGTGGTCCTGTCATCGTATTTTCATACGCTGTTGGATCTGCTATGGCATTAATATCTGCTTGAGCATCGGCTAATGCTTCGTAATAAGTAACTATCCAACTCACGTTTGTAACACCTGTGATTTCGATGTCTTCAACCGTTAAATCGAAAAATGTAATGCCATCGTTAGCTTCCATGTAATTGGCATCTAAATCGTCACATTGGGTTAATTCATTATCATAATTAGCAGCGATTACTGGTGGGAATTCTACCCTTATAATAAAGCTTCCTGTAGTTACACAACCGTTAGCATTGCTTACTAAACGTATATATATCGTTTGTGGATTAGCGACATTAGTATAGTTACTTGTGTTTACTATTGGGTTGTTTCCTGAGTCTGCTAGTGCTTGTGTTGTGTGGTAGCTTAGCGTGAAATCTGCTGCTGTTTGTCCTCCTGTAAAAATTTGTGGTGTGATTACGGCATCAAAATCAAACTGGTTAACACCATCGTTATCATCATCACAAATAATATAGTCGTCGATTGCAATTGGTACTACTGGTGAAGGTAATACTACTAAATCCATAGTTACAATGGTAAAACAACCGGTAATATCGTTTTCTGCTAATACATAAATAGTTTGCAGATTAGCAACGATGTTTGCGTATGGACTTACTAATGGATTTGTCATGCTCATCGCATCGGCTTCTGTTTCGTAGTAGCTAATAGTGATGTCTGGCTCGCCATTGGCTATTATTGCAGATTGACCGTCTAGATCGAACATATCGTAAAAACCATCGTTATCGTCATCACATTCGTCTGATGGTAACGGCATTGCTACTGGTGATGGTAATGGGTTTACTCTTAAATCTAGAGTAATCGTACTTACACATCCTGTAACATTGTTTGTTGCTCTAACGTAAACCGTTTGTGCATTGCTTGTGTTAGAATATGGACTAACGATTTCTACTGTTGCGTCGTTAGTGTCTGCTCCTGCTTGTGTGCTAAAGTAAGTTAAAGTAATACCTGTTTGTCCGGCTAGTATTTGTGCATTAGCATCTTCTAAGTTGAAGGCTTCTACTTCATCGCCTGGATTATTAACATCGCATAAACTTAGTGGTGTTGGCTGTACTAATACTGGCAATGGATTTACTATTAATTCTAAGGCTACTGTTTTATAACAAGCTGTAGCATTATCTTCTACTCGTACCCAAATGGTTTGCATGTTTGCCGTTGTATTTACATAGGCGTTTGGTGTTGCAATAGCATTGGTTGGTGCTTCAGCATTAGCTTCTGAGGTGTAATACGTAATAGTGTATAATGTTGGGTCTAAATCGTTAGAAGTATCTGCATCTAATAGGTTTAGAATTTCTGGATCTTTGGTTGGTAAATCGAACGTAGCAAAACCATCGGCATTATCATCACAAACTTCTAGTGGTGTTAATACTAATGCTGTTGTTATTTGTGGTGTTGGATTGACAATAAGTACTAAGTCTACAAATGTTGCACAGTCGGTTGCAATTGTAGAACTTTCTACACGCACGTAAATGGTTTGCATGTTGACTACAATGTTATTATAAGGACTTGCTAATGCATTAACATTGTTGTCTGCATCTGACATCGTTTCATGGTAAGTTACCGTAAGTCCTGGTGCGCCTCCTGTGATTTCTGCTTCCGAATCGGTAAGTGTAAAGACGCCAAATCCATCACTGTCTGGATCGCAATATTCTAAATTCGCTGGTGTAAAAGCTACTGGTGCTTGCTCTACTACTAGATCTAATGTTGTTGTGTCGTAGCATCCTGTATTTACATCTTGTACGCCTACAAAAATAGTTTGCATGTTAGGCACAACGTTAGTGTACGGGCTCGCTAATGGATTAGCTTGTGCATCTGCATCTGCTTGTGAAAAGTAATACGTTACAGCGTATGCTGGATTACCGCCTGAAATTTCGTTGTTTTTTATGGTTAGCTCTATTTCTGTTATTCCATCTGGTGTGCCATCATCACAAACTTCTAGTGGTGTTGGTACAACTAGTTGGGAGTGGGTTGGCTGTAACTGTTACCGTACCTGTTGCTCTACACGTTCCATTAGTAAGGTAATCTACTGTATAGGTAGCTCCTGGTGTTCCTCCTGTTATTGCTCCAGTTGCAGAATCTATTATAGCAGCATCAGTTGGCACAGTACTAAAAGAGTAGGTTCCACCTGGTGTTACTTCAGAATCGACTATTGCTCCATCACATGTTGGTATCATAATAAATGAAGCATCATCTGTTGTTTCAACAGTTAATGGAAATATTGATGATGATGAGCAAGCTCCTCCAAATGAATATTCAACAAAATAAGTTGTAGCAGAAGTTCCTCCTGTTACAGTTCCTGTTGCTGGATTTATATTTGCGCCATCTGTTGGTACTGGATTAAAAGTATACGTTCCTCCTGTATTAGCTTCTGTTGTTACTATTCCTCCATCACAGTTTGGTGTCATTGTAAAAGTGGCATCAAATGTTTCATCTACTGTTACGGTAAACGAGCTTGTTGTAGGACAAGTACCACTTGTTGTATAATCTACTGTATAACTTACTGTTGAAATACCGTTGGTAATTGTTCCTGTTGCTGGATCTATTGTAGCTCCATCTGTTGGCATTACATTAAAAACGTAGGTTCCTCCTGGCGTAACTACTGAATCTACTGTTGCTCCATCGCATAAAGGCATCATTGTAAATGTAGAATCATCATTAGGATTAACAGTAATAGTAAAACTAGTTTCTCCAAAACATGTTGGATTTGAGTTGTCATCTACTCTAACATAAATAGTTTGAGGACTAGCTGTATTAGAATATGTTATTGGATTAGTTATAGGATTTGTAGATGTAGCAACATCTGTTTGCAATTCATAAAAACTAACTGTAAAATTTGCAGGATCTTGACCATTTAGAATATCAGATTCTAAAGTCGTTAAATCGAAAATCTCAACACCATCGTTTGTAGAGTCATCACAAACAGCAATATTAGAAGGCTGTGTAGCTGTTGCATTTAGATTTACAACTAAATTAAAAACTTCAGTTGGCGAAGCTATGTAACATGCAGCATCTTGGATACTTTCAATTCTAACAAAAATAGGCTGAGGACTTAAAGTGTTTAAATATGGACTTGTTAAAGCATTTGTTCCAGCATCTGCATTTACAAAATCTAAATAATATGTTACATTAAAATCTGCTGCTGCTTGAGTTCCAAGAATTACTAGATCTTGACTCGTTAAATCAAAAGACTCTTCTCCATCGTTAGAAATATCATCACAAACCACCATATCTGGCGCAGGATTTAAAACGATATTTAAATACTGTAATAAAAACACATCTGTAGAGTAACACATTCCAGATTGCGTATCATCTACTCTAATATATACCATTTCCCCATCAGTTCCTGTGTAAGTTGCTGGATTACCTATAGGGTTTGCATCAGCATCTGCATCTGCTTGAGAGCTATGAAAACTTACAACAACTGCTGCAGGATCTTGAGTACCGATTGCAGAAGTTTCATTTTGGGTTAAATCAAAAATTACAGCTCCTCCACTATTACATTCCGTTATATTAGTAACAGCCTCAACTGTAGGGCCAGGAATAAATTCTACAAAAATAGAATCTGAAGTTTGACAAGTTACAGAAAAAACAATATCTACAGAATAAGTTCCTTCTTGTGTTGCATTAAGAATAGATCCTGTTTCTCCAGGAATTACTACGCCATCTAAATACCAAGTATGTATTGCTGTTGGTAATGCTGTATCTAGTACAATTGCTGTACCTTGACATTCTGCAGTACCTGCATTAATAGTTATATCATCTCCTAAATCTCCACCTAAATCAAAAGAACCAGCTCCTAAAAACACAGCAGCATCGTAGGCTGTATCCAAAGCATCGGCTATTACTAATTTAATAGTATAAGGGTTATCTGGTGTTACGTTAGAAATAGCAGTCATTGGTACTGTGTAGCCAAGAAAATTTATTGGACTATTATTTCCAGGTAATCCTCCAGCTCCATAATAAGCATCGAAAAAAGTAGGATTTGCCGATGGACAACCACCATTCCAAGTATTATCTCTAACTGTAAAAACCGTTACTACATCTGTAGTCCCAGGTACTAAAGCTAAATTTGTTGTAATACCTGTGGTTTGGTCTGTTAATAAAAATGCAAATGCATCTGTAAAACCACATTGAAATGTTCCATATTCTTCCGAGGCAAAAATGAAATCGAAACTAATTTGGCTTACAGTTGGTGTAAAATCGAATTGAAGATACGACGCGTTATTAGTATTTGTACCACCAATTTGAGCTTCTAAATCTGCATCTCCTGGCCATGTTCCACCACCTGCACTCTGGTTACTATCTTCTGGTCCTTCAGCATCCAAAGCACTTCCAGAAGACAGCACTATTCCTGCTTCAAATCCAAATGCACCTGGTATTGCTGTAAAAGAACCAATACCGTTTACAGATCCAAAATCGTTTCCAGAACTAGAAACAATATTTGACACTGCTGCACACGGACTATCTATTAAAACATCTTCTACTAGCTGTTGAGCATTATATGTTGTTACATCTACGTCTATATATGGTGTTAAAACCTCAACGGTAATTGTTACAGATTCTGAACATCCCGTAGGATTAATGTCTGTTACTGTAAATGTTGTTGTAAACGTACCAATATTATTAAATTGATGACTAACAGCCTGTCCGTTATCGGTTGCAGACCCATCTCCATAATTCCATGAATAAACTGCTCCTGTTGCATCTTCTGAAAATGTAGCACTACCAGTAAAATCTACTGAACCTCCAACTGGAATTTGAACCACTCCTCCTCCATTTGCTACTGGATTAGTAGTGTCTATTGAAGGTGTAATAGTTTGACATGTTTGTAAACATGAAATATCTGCTGCCCAGCCTGTAGTGTTACCAGAACTATTACTAATAAATTGAAGCGTAATACATCCTGTTGTGCTTGTTGGTGATGCAGATATAGTTTGTGGATTACTATTTGCTCCAGCTCCACCTCCATAATAAACTCCAATTACAGCAGCAGAAGTATCATCTCCATCATAGACTGTTAATTCGTCTCCTGGTGCACCATTAAAGATATCTTGAGTATTAAATAAAGTAAAATCTAATTGAATAAATTGATCTATTGTGTCTGGACAAATTGTTAATACAAAATTCTCATCACTAGAATAATTTGATGATGCTCCTCCTGAATCGTAGAGAGTACCAGAACATTGATTAACAGTTCCATTCTGCATTAACACATCTTGTGCAAAAAGACTTGATGAACAAAAAAATAAAACTAGGATTAGCGTAAAGTGCTTCATTATGGTTGGTTTTTACTTCATATATAGGTAGTGTACAATAATACTAATAAATACTGAAATTATAAAGTATTCAAGAGGTCAAACAACCTTAAAATTGTACTTTCATCTATATGTTGATACTTATATATCGTTTGATTGTTATATTAATATAACAATCATTATTAAATTATTCCTACCTTTTCTAAAATTTAATGTATAATACAGTTATACAATCGTTGCTTAAAATCAATAAAGATGAAACTACTCACATTTATATCTATTCTTTTACTATACAACTGTAACGCACAAAAAAAAGAAACTGTGGCTCACAAATTCACCAATAATTTAATTAACGAAACAAGTCCTTATTTGCTACAACATGCTCATAATCCTGTAAACTGGGAAGCATGGAATTCGACTACTTTAAAACTAGCCAAACAATCTAACAAACTTATAATTATTAGTGTTGGTTATGCTGCCTGCCATTGGTGCCACGTTATGGAACATGAAAGTTTTGAAGACGAAGCTGTTGCGCAAGTAATGAATAGCAACTTTGTTAATATTAAAGTTGACCGAGAGGAACGACCAGATATTGACCAAGTCTACATGAATGCTGTCCAACTAATGACTGGTCAAGGCGGTTGGCCAATGAATGTAATTACACTTCCGGATGGCAGGCCTGTTTGGGGAGGAACGTATTTTAAAAAAGACCAATGGGTTAGTGCTTTAACTCAAATTGCTGAGTTATACGAAACACAACCTGAAAAACTAGAAGAATATGCTAGTAAACTTGAGCAAGGCATGAAATCTGTAGATGTTGTTTCTATGAATACTGAAACTCCAAAATTTGAAACTTCTTTTATTAATGAAGCCGTTGAAAACTGGTCAAAACATTTCGATAACAAACAAGGAGGCATGAATCGTGCACCAAAGTTTATGATGCCTAATAACTATCATTTTTTAATGCGTTATGCGTTTCAAAATAAAAAAGAAAATATTGCTAAATTTGTTGATAACACGTTAACAAACATGGCATTTGGTGGTATTTACGATCAAATTGGCGGTGGATTTTCTAGATATTCGGTTGATGTAAAATGGCACGTGCCACATTTCGAAAAAATGCTTTACGATAATGGGCAATTGGTTAGTTTATATGCTGATGCTTACTTGCTAACTAAAAACGAATTATATAAAGAAGTTGTAGTTGAAACTCTTGAATTTATAGAAAGAGAGCTCACAGCTACTAATGGTGCTTTCTACTCTTCGTTGGACGCAGACAGTTTAACAGAAACTGGAGAACTTGAAGAAGGTGCTTTTTATATTTGGACAAAAGATGTTCTAAAATTGATTTTAAAAGAAGATTTCAACTTGTTTTCTAACTATTATAACGTTAATAATTATGGTTTTTGGGAGCACAAAAATTACGTTTTAATTAGAACTAAAAATGATAATGATTTCATTGCAAAAGAAAACATTTCACTTGAAACTCTAAAAACAAAGAAAGCGAAATGGCAATCCCTTTTATTAGCTGAAAGAGAAAAAAGAGAACGCCCGCGTTTAGATGACAAGATTCTAACCTCTTGGAATGCCTTAATGTTAAAAGGCTATGTTGATGCTTATCGTGTTTTAAAAGATAAAAAATATCTTGATGTTGCTTTAAAAAATGGACAATTCATTTTAAGTAGTCAATTAAAAGAGAATGGCAGTTTGTTCCATAATTATAAAGATGGAAAATCGAGTATTAATGGTTTTCTAGAAGATTACACCACTACTATCGATGCTTTTATTGCATTATATGAAATCACTTTAGATGAAAAATGGCTAAACAAAGCAAAAGCATTAACCGATTATTGTTTTGATGCTTTTTTAAACGACACTAATAAAATGTTTTATTTTACTTCTAATAAAGATGAAAAATTAGTTTCTAAAACTATCGAGTATCGCGATAATGTAATTCCAGCAAGCAACTCAATTTTTGCCAAAAACTTATTTAAACTCTCGCATTATTTTGATAATGAATACTATTTAAACACAGCAACTACAATGCTTAATAATGTAAAACCAGAAATTAAAGAATACGCTTCTGGCTATTCAAACTGGTTAGATTTAATGCTAAATTACACAGAACCTTTTTACGAAGTTGCTATTGTTGGTAATAAATATAAAAACAAAATTAAAGCGTTAAACGAGCGTTACATTCCAAATAAAATAATAGTTGGCAGTAAGGGTGAAAGCAAGCTACCTTTACTTAAAAATAGATTTATAGAAGACGAAACGTTTATATACGTTTGTGTTAATAAAGCTTGTAAGCTACCAGTTAAAGACGTTAAAAGCGCTATTAACTTAATAAACAACAACTAATATGAATTTACTAACCACTATACTAGTAGCTTTTGTAGCACTGCTCCATTTTTACTTTTTAATACTAGAAATGTTTTTATGGACTTCTCCAAAAGGCATAAAAACCTTTGGGTTAGAAAGCAAAGCATTTGCCGAAAAAACTAAAGTACTAGCAGCCAACCAAGGTTTATATAACGGTTTTTTAGCTTCTGGTTTAATTTTCGGGTTGTTATTAAAAAACACAAATACTATCATTTTCTTTTTAAGCTGTGTTATAATTGCAAGTATTTATGGAGCCTATTCTACAAAAAAAATACGTTTATTTTATTTTCAATCTATTCCAGCAATTTTAGCTTTAGCCTCTGTTTTATTTTTAAAATAACACAGGATTAACTTAATACCGTTTAGAAAGTTTTTAATTTTGCACAAAATTAAATTTTAATTAATTAAATAAAGAAATGGATTTACAAAAATGGATTGACAAAGGTTACGAACTTATGCTTGAATATGCTCCTAAAACACTACTAGCAATAGTAATATGGATAGTTGGTGCTTTTGTTATTAAATATCTTAGAAAAGGAATAAGTAAAACAATGGACAAGGCAGACTACGACCCTAGTCTTAAAAAATTCTTGCTTAATTTAATTGGTTGGGTCTTAAAAATAGTTTTAATAATTGTTGTGTTAGGTACATTAGGTATTCAAACAGCATCATTTGCAGCTATAATTGCAGCAGCTGGTTTGGCAATTGGTTTAGCATTACAAGGTTCTTTAGGCAATTTTGCTGGAGGAGTTTTACTTATGATCTTTAAACCTATAAAACTTGGTGATTTAATTGAAGCACAAGGAGAGGTAGGTGTTGTTAAAGAAATTGAGATTTTCACAACTAAGCTTACAGGTTTATCCAACCGTGAAATTATAATTCCAAATGGTGCTTTATCTAATGGAAATATTATTAATTACACTACAGAAGGTACACGAAGAGTTGACCTTGTTTTTGGTGTAGGTTACGATTCGGATATTAAACAAGCAAAAGCGGTTTTACTTAACGTATTAACAAATCATCCAAAAGTATTAAAAGATCCAGCTCCTAAAGTTAATGTTATGGAATTAGCAGATAGCTCTATAAACTTTGCTGTAAGACCTTGGTGTAAAGCTGAAGATTACTGGGCTGTATATTTTGAAGTAACAGAACAAACTAAAGAAGCGCTAGATACTGCTGGAATAGAAATACCTTATCCACATCAAGTAGAAATACAAAAGCAAGGATAATTACTTTTTAGGTTTAGGCTTTAAAGCCACAAAGTCTTTTAAATAATAAGGTTCAAAATAAGCGACATCTTCGGTGTCGCTTTTTTTATGCTTTAAAAAAGCCAAAGCACTCATTTGGTCTGCAGATGGTAATTTATCTTCAACAAACACAGCGTTTTCATGACTTAGAAGCGCTTTTGTTTTCTCTACTCCATTTCCAACAAAATACACTTTACCTTTAGATAATTCTTCAGCAAAAGAAGTTTCGTCTAAAATTTGAGCCTCGATAGCTCTAATCTGTTTTAATTCTGAAGAAAAAATAGCCGAGTACACTTCCATTCGTCTAGCATCTAACATTGGAACAACAACACCACTTTCTGCTTTTACTTGATGTGCTAAAGCCTCTAGAGTAGAAATAGAAATTAACGGAATATCTAAAGCATAACACAAGCCTTTTGCTGCCGAAACACCAATACGTAATCCTGTATAAGAGCCTGGTCCTTTACTAACTGCTATTGCTTCTAATTGCGTACGCTCAATCTTTGCTTCGCGAAGCGTTTCATCTATAAAAACATGTAACCGTTCTGCGTGAGAATAGTTATTGCTATAATCTTCTTTTAAAAGCAAAGTCTCACCATCCTTAGATAGTGAGACTGAACAATTTGTTGTTGACGTTTCTATGCTTAATATGTACATCAATTTATTTTTTTAGAATTCATAAAACCTAAAGTAAAATTACCATTTTACTTTAGGTTTTAATTCACTCTTTATAATTTATATAAAACAATTTGCTAATATCTTTTATATTTTACTCTGTAATTGGTTTTCCAAGATAGAAATCTAAAACTTTTGTTTTAAAAACAAAATCATATTTAGCATTAATTAATGAAGCTTCTGCATTTACAAGTCTTAATCTAGATTGCTCTAAATCGAATGCATTCATGACTCCTATATTATAACGTTCTTCGGAATTACTAAATGCTAACTCTTGCGATTGTAGTGACACTTTTGCAGCTTCATAAGCTCTTAATGCAGACTTTGCATCTGTAAAAGCACGTTGTACATTTGCTTCTAAAGTTAACTTGGTTTGTTCTAAACCTAATAATGCATTTTGTTCTTGAATTTGCGATTTTGCAACTGCTGTTTTATTCTGGTATCCAGAAAATATTGGAACATTAACACTCAACCTAAAACTATGTGCTTTTTGGTCGTTAAGCTGTGTAAAGAATCTATCTTCAGTATCGGTTAAATTAGTAAAGAAAACATTAGACCCAAAACTATATCCTGCAGAAACAGTTGGATAAAATCCACTTTTAGATATTTCTGTACTTAATTTCGAGCTTTCAATATTTTTTTCAGCCACTTTAACTTCGCTTCTATTTTCAATAGCATAATTTAAAATAGGAGTAACATTATCGTACATCAATTCTGCTGAAGGATCAACCACATCAATAACTTTAACATCGAAACCAGCAAAATCTACTTGTAATAATTGCGATAAAGACAATAATGATAACTCGTAGTTGTTCTCTGCAACTGTAACACTCTGTACGTCTCTACTTAATGTTGCTTGCGCATCATAGATATTAGCTTTTGGTTGTACACCAGCATCTACTAATTCTTGAACTTGGTTGAGTTGTTTTTTTGAAAATTCGAATTGTGCTTTTGCAGACTCTAAATTCTCTTTATTAAATAAAATATTTAAATATGAATTTACCACATTAAGAGAAATATCATCCTTAATACGTTGCAGCTCTAGTTTGTTAGTCTCTAAATTTAACTGAGACTGCTTATGCAAATTAGTTAACCTAAAACCATTAAAAATAGTTTGGCTTGCTCCTACACTAAAACTAGTACTGTTAGATGTTCTATCTGCAAATTGCCCTGGAAACAACTCTGTATTCCCAACCGATAAACTATGTCCTGCACTACCACTTACAGCAGGTAAAAAAGAACCTTTCGATGCTATAATATCTTGCTCGTTTAACAATAGCGTATTTTGAGCTTGTACAATAGAAATATTATTTTCTAAAGCATGGTTTACACTTTCTTGTAACGACCATACTTTGCCTTGAGCATAAGCCGAGGAACCAACACATACAAAAGAGACAATTGTTAAAACACTTTTTATATTAATCTTCATCATCGTTATCTTCTTTAGAGGCTTTGTTCCAAACCTTGATTTTATCACCTTCTTTAACGCCATCTGTAATTTCTACATTAATACCATCAGAAAGACCTAACTCAACATTTACTTTTTCAAATTCACCTTCACCTTTTTCAATTTCAACAAAAGGCTTTTCTGTAATTCTATTAAATTGAAGTAAAGACTCTTTAATAACCATAATGCTATCTTTAGATTCCATTTCAATTTCTGCATTAGCACTATAACCTGCTCTAATTTTTGTAGAAGATTCCACTTCTACATCTGCTTTAATTGTAAACTGTACAGCTCCATTTACTTCGTTACCTTTTGGCGCAACAAAAGTTAATTTTGCAGGGAATTCTTTTTCTCCAATAGCACCTAATACAACTTTAATATCTTTTCCTTCTTCAAGTTTACCAACTTCTGCTTCGTCTACTTTTCCTTCAAAAATCATTTTACTCATGTCTGCAATTGTAGCAATTGTAGTACCTGCATTAAAGTTATTACTTTCTATTACTTGATCTCCTTCACGTACAGGAATTTCTAAAATAGTACCAGGAATTAGTGCAATAATATTTGTGTTTGCAGAACCTCCTCCAGAAAGTGATCCTCTTTTAATAATTTGGTAATTATTTTGTGCTTGACGTAGCGTTTCGTTAGATTGATTTAAAGCCAACTCACTGTTTTCGAAATCCTGTCTTGAAATAACGCCTTTATCGAATAACGATTTATTTCTATCGTAAATTGTTTTAGAATTGTTGTAAGCTAATTTTGCAGACGATATTTGCCCATTTGCACCAACTAAACTTTGCTCGTTTGGTACTACTCTAATTTTAGCTATTACATCTCCTTTTTTAACAATATCTCCTTCTTCTACCAATATCTTATCGATAATTCCAGCTATTTGTGGCTTTAATTCAATTTCTTCTTCAGGGTTTAATTTTCCTGTAGCAACTATTTTTATGTTAATTGAATCGTAAAAAGGCTCAGCTGTTTTAAAATCTTCTACAGATTTAGAATTAGAGTCTTTAAAATACTTCAGCACAAATATAAGTGCGATAAGCAATCCTAATCCTACAATAATTTTTAATGCTTTTTTCATTTTTAAATTTAATTTTCTTCGTTGGTTTAAAAGCGATGTGCTTTCTTTATTTTGATTAACTATTATTCTTCTCTTAAGGCATCAATTGGCTTTATACTAGTTGCTTTAAAAGCAGGTATCAATCCTATTAATGTTCCTAATACTATTAATATTACTAGTGCTATAAAAACGACACTAATAGAAACTGACGCATTTATTAACACAGCATCTGTTCCTTGACCATATAAAGAATCTACAAGTATAAGTAAGGATCCTCCACTAATTATACCAAGTAATCCTGCTATTAAAGTAATAAAGACAGCCTCTAAAACAACTTGTCTTTTTATCTCGAATGGTGTAGCACCAAGTGCGCGACGCACTCCAATTTCTTTTGTTCTTTCTTTTACAGTAATAAGTAGAATATTACCAATAGCAAACACACCTGCAACAAGCGTAGCAATACCTACAAACCATGTTAAAAACTGCATACCTGTTAAGAATCCTGTTATTTTTGCAAATTCTTTCCCTAAATTAAAACTACCAAAAGCACGATTATCTTCTGGGTGTACTTTGTTTAAGTTTCTTAAAATAAGCTTAGCATCTGTTTCTATTTGCGAAATATCGTATTCTGGTTTTCCGGTAATCATCATCCAACCTATATTTTCGCCCATATTATATATTTGCTGAAAGGTTGTAAATGGAATATGAATATCGCTTGATGGTCCCATATTAGCATTTCCCGTTTCAAACATACCAACGACTTTAAAGTTCATGCCATTAAGCTGAATGTACTCACCTATCATTTCGGCGTCTTTTTCAAAGAGTTGTTTATAAATTTCTTCTGAAATTACAACTACTTTTCTATTCTCATCGATGTCTATTTGATTGATAAAACGTCCTTGAATCATTTTCTTTTTCTGAACCTGATCTAGTAATGGGTAATCTCCATTTACGCCAAAATTTCCAGATAAGAAATTATGTACTACTAAAGCCTGACTTTGATTTCTAGGCACAACAAACTCGATACCTTCTACGTTTTCTTCTATCTTTTTAGCATCACTTATTTTAAGCTGAACCTGTCTACCTTCCTGAAACCCTTTAAATGGTTTACTTGTACTTTGCGCCCAAACAAATACACTGTTGGTAGCAAAGCTTCCAAATAGTCTATTAAATGAGTTTTCGATACCACGTGCAGATCCTAATAGTCCAATAAGCAATAAGATTCCCCACCAAACACCAACCATAGTTAATGCAGTACGTAGTTTGTTTTTGGTTAAACTATCGTAGACCTCTTGCCACGTATCTCTCTCGAATAAAAATTTCATTTGTTAATTTTTATTAATTCAAACTGAAAACCTATTAATGTTGCTCTGTTAATCATAATTAATCGTCTCTTAGTGCTACAATAGGCTTAATTCTAGAAGCTTTTTTTGCTGGTAAATAACCTGCAATTGCTCCTGCCAAAATAAGTGTAATGGCTGCGCCAATTACAATACTTAAACTTACCGATGGATCTTTAATAAAATATTTCTCTAAAAACGGACCTGCAAACTCTACAACTCCCATACCAATTACTAAACCTACAAAACCAGCAATAATAGTTACCAATATAGATTCTAATAAAATAATAGATACTATAGATTTTGGAGACGCTCCTAAAGCTTTTCTAATACCAATTTCCTTTGTACGTTCTTTTACTATAAAAATCATCATGTTACTAATACCTACAATTCCGGCTATTAAAGTTCCAAAACCAATAACTAAAACTAGAAAACCTAGAATAAATGTAAACTGATTAATTGCTTTAGATTCGTTTGCTAAATTACGAACACGAATAGCACGCTGGTCGTTTTGCGAAACCATAAACCTGTCTTTCATCTTTTTGGTTAGTAGATTACTAAAACCAATAGCTGCATCGAAATTCATTTCAGGATTATAGGTTAAATTTATTTGGTCGACATAATCGTTATTCCCATAAATTTGTTGTGCTGTACTTATTGGCATGTAGATTAAACGTTCTTCATTATCCCCTCCATCATCACTAAACACACCTACTACCTTATATTGAATACCATTTAAATTTAAATATTTTCCAATAGCTGTTGTTTTTAAAAACAAATCTTCTTCTACCAAACGCCCAATAACTACTACTTTGGTTTTGTTTTTAATATCAGACTCGTTTACATAACGTCCATAAGTTACTTTTGTATTCTCTAAATATTGATGATCTGGATTAACTGCACGAATACTATAGTTGTTTTTTTCGTTTCTAAAAGTCGCAATAACATTTAAGTACACTCTTGAAGTAATATACTGTACTTTATCTCCAAATTCTTCTTTAATCCAAGCTTGATCTTCATTTTTAAATTGAATGCGTCGTCCTGCTTGTAAGCCATTACTCGCTTTAGATGTCATACCAGATTGTACAAATATTGAATTGGATGCATCATCTACAAATGCAGAATCAAATGTATTTACCAGTCCGTTTACAATACCAAATAATATTGCAAATAGGGAAATAGCAAATGCAACCGTAAAACCAGACAATAAAGACCTGGTTCTATTCATATTTATACTTTGGAAAATTTCTCTCCAGAGATCTCTATCAAACATATTGCGAAGCTCTTACTTGTTCTACAAATGTATCCTCCATAATAACACCGTCTTTTAGTCTTACTATACGTTTACACATGCTTGCAATATCCTCTTCGTGTGTTACCATTAAAATGGTTTTACCTTCGTCGTTTAAAGACTGTATAAAATCCATAATTTCGTAAGACGTTTTGGTATCTAGAGCTCCTGTAGGCTCATCTGCCAATAATAATTTTGGATCTGCTGCTAATGCTCTTGCAATGGCTACACGTTGTTTTTGCCCTCCAGATAATTCGTTTGGTAAGTGATGTGCCCAGTTTTTTAAACCTACTTTTTCTAAATGAAATAAGGCTTTTTCTATACGCTCTTTACGCTTTAAACCTTGGTAATATAATGGCAAAGCCACATTATCTAAGGCATTTTTATAATTTATTAAGTTGAAAGACTGAAAAATAAACCCTAAAAATTTATTTCTATAGATAGCTGCCTTTTTTTCGGTAAGATTTTTAATAGGTACATTATCTAAAATGTATTCGCCTTCATCTGCTTCATCCAGCATTCCTATAATATTAAGCAAAGTAGATTTTCCTGATCCCGAAGAACCCATTATAGCTACCATTTCTCCTGCTTCTACAGATAGGTCTATTCCTTTTAATACATGTAAACTAGAGTCTCCAATTGGATAAGACTTGTGTAGCTTATTAATTTTGAGCATAATGGTTGATTTTTTGATTGATGTTATCTACATCATATCCATTAGACTGCAAAGGACTTTATTTGTTACAGGAATTGTGTAAAAAAAATGTTAAAACATGAATATTTGTGTTAAACACTCTTACAAGTCTAAATGAAAGAAAGTATTACTGCTACTTTTTAACTCTAAAATACTTCCAATAGATAGCAAATCCAACACCAAAAACTAAAATATATGGTATTGCCATTAAGTAAATAATACCATCGTTTATACCTTTTGCTACACCTTGACCTTCCTCGTTTTCCAAAACTGCTCGACACATGGCACATTGCGCATTTGTATCAATAAAAGTGAGGAGAGAAAAAAGGAATAAGGTTACTTTGTTTTTCATTTTTATAGAATTACTTCTCGATACAATTTCTCATGCTTCGAAATCACTCGAAGTGACAATAGATTAAATTACGCGTAATATGGAGATATCATTAAATAGACAACAACACCTGTTACTGCAACATATAACCATAATGGAAATGTGATGCGTGCTATTTTTTTATGTCTTTCGAAATTATTTGAAATAGCTCTTACATAAGTAATTAACACAAAAGGTATTACTACAATAGATAGTAATATGTGTGTTATTAAAATGAAGTAATAAACATATGCAATAACTCCTTCTCCTCCAAATTTGGTAGAATCGCTCGTCATGTGATATCCAATATATAATAACAAGAATATTACAGATAAAGAGATTGCAAATTTCATTAATCGCTCATGAAGCACACGATTACCTTTCTTTATTGCCGACACTGCTACTAATAACACAATAGCTGTTAATCCATTTATAGTTGCGTAGATTGGTGGCAAGAACGTTAAAGGCTCTACATCGATCCCAAAGTCTTTTAATTTAATTAAAAACAATGCTGCTACAGCTATAGGAATAATAACAGAAAGTGCAACAATCCATTTATTATATTTTTTTTCGTTTTGTATATTTTCTGATGTATTCATTTTTATTTATACCGTTTTAATCATTAAAAATCAATCGAAGTAATAATCTACAACTTACTCGTTTAAAAGTTTTTTAATATCTTCTTTTAGCATGGTAATTTCCTGTTCATTACCATCTTCATCCATTTTCTCTTGCTCGCTAATAATACCTTTGTAAAATATTTTAGGGTTACCAAAACCATCTAGCCTTGAGCGAATAAATCCATTTTTATCTATTAAAGCAAAATCACCAGAATGCTCAAAACCTACTTCATCGTCTTCTACTTTACCTACAAAAATATTAAAGCCAACATTAGCTAACTTGTAGATTTCAGTCTCGTCACCTGTCATTAAATTCCAATTAGGATTGGTAATACCATATTTTTCAGCGTATTCTTTTAAAACTTCTGGTGTGTCCAATTCTGGAGTAATCGAAAAAGAAGCGACACCAAAATCGTTATTAAGTTTATATACGTTTTGTATGTCTACCAAGTTTCTATTCATTCTTGGACAAATTGTAGGGCATGTTGTAAAAAAGAACTCTACAACATACACTTTACCTTTATAATCTTCTTGCGTTATTGTTTTACCATCTTGATTAGTAAAGCTAAACGCAGGTACTTTTTTAGGAGTTCCGTTTATTTCTATAAACGCTAGTTCTCCTTTGTCTTCAAAATTATTGTCTTGTCCAACACTTATTCTGTCGTTTCTAGTGATGTCGTTGTTTTTTATTCTATCAACAATTTTTGGAACGAATATTATTCCAAATAATAAAATAATAAAAGCAATACTTATGTAAGAGTAATTATTCTTTTTCATCTGTTTCTTTATCAGGATTAAGATCTTTAGCTCTTCGGTTTGAAGAATCTATTTTATTTCTTCCAGATTTTCTATATTCTTCTAATAGCACGCGCATGTCTTCGGCTGCTAATTTGTTTTTGATAATTGAAACCTTAGAACAATCGTAAGCTGTTAGTGGATAGATTTGGGTTTCTTTTTCAATCTCTTTTTTAGTCCTATCGTCAAGTCTCCCTCTTTGACTTAGTTCTTTATCTATAACAAATACACCGTTTGTTCCCAAATTAGCATCAAGTTGTAGACTTGTTCGCAAACTATTAAATAGTTTATTAATATCACTATCGCTAGCATATACAAAGTGCCAATACTTGTGCACGCTATATTTAGTTAATTCTTGAGTTAATCTAGTCGTTCTATCCTGAGACTCTTTAGTTACCATCATTACTATTTGAAACTTCTTAAAGCCTTTAAACTTATTATAAACAAGTTCTTTAAGGTTTGAAGCCTCTACTATTCTAGATTCTGGATCGCTTCCTAAAAAGCCTAAAACTGTTATGTGGTCTTTTAATAGAACTTCTGAATTTGTTATTGAAGATAAATTAGAAATATCAAGCACCTCTTCTTTTACAACGTCTAGAATATTATAGTTATTTGTTGCAGGATACAACATAAGTAAGAAAACAACTGGTAAGAAGAATAATATTATTAAAATCAAATATTTTTTAATAGCTTTTTTACTCATGATTGCTTTCTATGTTTAGAATTACAAAAATAAAAAAAGGTGGTTTAAAAAAACCACCTTTTACTATCTTTTAACTTAAATCATTTTAATTAAAAATCTTTTTTAACAAATCCGTTAGTGTAAACACCTTCAATGTAACCTCCTTCTTGTAGAAGGATAAAGACTAAATAGCAAATCAAGAATACTGCTGTCCATATTACCATACGTCTTAACGCTTTGACTTCATCACGCATGTGCATAAAGTCCCAAGTAATATAGTATGCTTTTACTATGGTTAGAATAATAAAAATCCAGTTAAGTAATTTCATACCTAAAACTTTACCCATTAACATTTCTGGTTTGTAAATACCTAAAACCACCTCTATTAAAGTTATAAATGTTAAGAAAGCTAAAACGCCCCAAATTTTTGAAGTATTCGATTTAAACTTTACTAAACCTTGAAATATTGCTAATTTATGTTCTGCCATTATAATATGCTTTAAATAGTTTTCCTTTTACAGGAAATGATAATATTATTTTATTAAACTAAGTAGAAGAATGTGAATACAAATACCCAAACTAAATCTACAAAGTGCCAATACAACCCTACTTTCTCAACCATTTCATAGTTCTTACGTCTTTCGTAAGTACCTATAATAACGTTAAAGAAAACAATAATATTAATTACAACTCCAGAGAATACGTGGAAACCGTGGAAACCTGTAATAAAGAAAAAGAAATCTGCAAATAATGGCGAACCATATTCGTTGGTTTTTAAGTTAGCGCCATGCACTACTGCTTTTCCGTTTGTTTTTAATTGCTTTAATGACTCTTCACGAGAAAGTATTGTTTTATGACCGTGCTCATTTATAATTTGGTTTCTAATCAATACATTTTCGTTTGCAACTAAACCGTTGTAAACTTCGTCTACAGAATATTCTGGTAGTGAACCTTCACTTACAAACCATAACCCTTTTTTGCTTTCGTGTTGTGCTCTATCACCATGTACTACTTTTGCAAAGTCTGCAATAGCTACACGTTCAAATTTTTGCTCACCGTCTACAGTTTTATACTCACCAAATTGTAAGATGTTACCACCTTTAGTTTGTACAGCTCCATATTCTCCTTTAATAAATGTATTCCATTCCCAAGCTTGAGAACCAACAAAAATCACACCACCAATAACAGTTAAGAACATATACCATGTTACTTTTTTCTGATTCATGTGATGTCCAGCATCTACGGCTAATACCATAGTTACCGAAGACATAATAAGTACAAAGGTCATGAACGCAACATAAATCATTGGATAATTACCATGAAAGAAAGGTACGTGAGTAAAAACTTCGTCTGCAATTGGCCAAGAATCAATAAATTTGAATCTAGAAAAACCATAAGCAGCTAAAAATGCTGAGAATGTTAAGGCATCGGAAACGATAAAAAACCACATCATCATTTTACCATAACTGGCTTTTAATGGAGCATTTCCGCCTCCCCAAGTTTTACCTTCTGTTCCAGTAGTTGCAACTGTAGTATTCATATAGTTGAGTTCGTTAATTTAAAATATTGCACAAAAATAATCATTTTCTTCTACTAAAGAAATGTTAAACTGTAATTTTTGAGCCTTGTTTTGTCTGATTAGTAAATTCTGTTTCTTGTCTACCCTTATATTGTATAAATCTAACCTACAAAATACATTAGTAAATACAAGAATACCCACAGTATATCAATAAAGTGCCAGAATGTTCCGGCTAATTCCATACCTAACATATTATCTGCCGTATACTTTTGTTTAAAATGATTATAAATTACGACCAGCAAGCAAATTAGTCCAACAGCTACGTGTAGTATGTGAAAAAAAGCAATTAAAAATATAAATGATGCTTTAGGATCACTAGTTTCTCCTGTAAAATAATAACCAGCTTCTATAAGCGCTCTAAAGCCCTGAAATTGAAGTACAATAAACAACACTCCTAATACAAAAGTAGTTAATAATAAAATAGTTGTTAATTGTCTATTGTTGTTTGTTAAAGCCCGTTGCGCAAAAACATAAGCAATACTACTTGCTATTATTACAAAAACACTCACTAAAAACACTTGCGGTAAATCTAAGGCTTTAGACCAATCTGGACGTGTACGACTAATTATTACTGCACTTGTTAAACCTGCAAACGACATAAACAATGCAATAAGGCCAAACCAAAGCATCATTTTTTTAGCACGTTCTTTCTTTTCTTTTAGGGTTCCTTGAGTTAAATCCATAATTATCTAATAAACTTATCTACTACGTAAATAATTTGTACTAATGTGATGTATGAAACACTAGCTAACATAAGTTGCTTCGCAGCTTTTTCTGTCATTTTTTTGAATAGCTGAATCGCGTAATACAGCATAAACAGACCTAAACCAAAAACAATTGTTGCAGCAACATAAGATAGCTCTAGCTTTCCTGTTACTCCAAAAACCGGAATAATTGAAATTATAATGGTCCAAATAGTATACATAATTATTTGTACAGCTGTGCCTTTATCCTGTTTTTTAGTTGGCAACATGAAGAAGCCTCCTTTTTTATAATCGTTAAATAAAAACCATCCAATTGCCCAAAAGTGAGGAAATTGCCAGAAAAATTGTAATGCAAATAAGGTTCCTGGCTCAATACCAAACTCGTTAGTAGCTGCTACCCAACCTAACATAAAAGGTATTGCTCCTGGAATAGCACCAACAAATACAGCCAAAGGTGTTTTTGTTTTTAATGGTGTGTATGCACAAGTATATAAAAAGATAGAAATAGCACCAAACATTGCTGTTTGCGGATTAATATAATATAGAATACCAATACCAAAAACGGTAAAAACGGTTGCTATTATAAAGGCAGTGCGCACAGTCATGCGACCAGCTGGAATAGGACGATTTTTAGTCCTGTCCATTAAAACATCTAAATCTTTTTCTATAATTTGGTTGTAAGCGTTTGAAGCTCCAACCATAAAATAACCACCTAAAGCTAATAAAAAAAGTGTTGTGTAATTAACCTCTTCAACACCAAGCAAATAACCAGCAACAGAAGAAAACACGACACTTAATGCTAAACGCATTTTCGTGATTTCTTTAAAATCTGAAATTAATGAAGGTTTTGCTATGATAGTTGTAGTACTCAATGTATTGCTTTGTTTTTAATGCTATAGTAAGCACTTAAAAATTTTAGGCAAAGATACGTTGTAAAAGTAGATTTATAAAAGAAAAGAGTGAGGATTTTAAGGTTAGTTTATACTTAAAAAAATCTATTGTTAAAATCACTTACAAAACTAGAGATATACAAATATCGAATAGTTATCATTCATTTCCTGTTTTATGCTTATTCAATAAGAACTGTGTTTCTTTAAACCCTACAAATCATAATACCAATTAAACAAATCTGTTCTCAATCCAATATTAAACCAAACAGAACTGCTTCTTAGTTCCGCCTCACCAATAGCATCAGGATTAAAATTACGATAGCTCACATTAGTAAACAATTTTAAATTTGATGCAGGATTTAGAAGAAAGCCTGCTTGTAAGCTTGCATTAATAGTAGTTGTTTGTATGCCTTGCCCAATTTTTACTCCAGAATCGAAAGGTCTATCTACTTCATCTCTAAAAATATTACCTCCATAATTAAAATTATCTGTACCATTATTAATATCAAAACCGCGAATTCCTGTTATTAGTTTAGCTTCTCCAAACAATCTGCCTTTTCTATAACGGCCTATCAATACTAACTCTCTAAAGTTTGCTCCCCAAAGGTGTGCCATTGGCTGGTTATTATGCGCATAGTTTAGTGTTATTGTATTATGCGAATAGGTATAAGGTCGTACTGCGTTATATTCCGCTTGAAGCATTAAATCTTTCACTTTAAAAGCATTGTAATACTTTACACCTAATTGTAATCCAAATTTATTTTTCCAACTACCTTCTCCTCCTTTAGCGTCACCTAATGAAAATTCATCTAAAACAAATTGAGAATACATATTAAAATTATCGTTAATCTTATATTTTGCAGAAGCTCCAACAATAGCATTTCCTGCATCTTGTCCGGTTTCAAACTCGATAGCGCGATAGAAAATAACAGGATTCAAATAATTAATATCGAAACCTCTATCGTTTGTATTTGCCCATATTACAGATTCGAACAATCCTAAATTTAAACGCTTGTTTACATTCCAACTTAAATAGTGGTTAGCAATGTATTTAGTTAAAAAGGCTCCATCTTCGGTAACTTCTGCTCTTACATCTTTTAACCACGTGTATGTGTTTGTATATTTTATTTTCCAAAACTTAGTATTCAATTTTAAATAAGGATACGGGCTTGCTGCATCACTTTGCAACAATGAACGATAGCCATCACCAATAAAATTCTTTCCATGTCCAAATTGGACATTAATAAATTTTGCTGGTGTGTAAGACAGATACGCTTCTGCCACAGGATAATCATAAGCATCCTCTTTAAAGCGCTTAGCAATACCACGACCAGGAATAATGGCAGGATCTCCACCTTCCGATTTAATACTATCTGCATAGTCATTAAAATACTGTGCAAAACGACCTTGGTTTTCGTAAACCGAAGCCGAGAAATTAAATGTCGCACCTAATCCTCCTTGTATAAAAACGCCTCTTGTATTATTGAAAGTAGAACTAAAATCTGCATCAGTATCTTTTCCTACTTGTAAATCAAAAATTGGATCTACAGTAAACCAATAGTCTGAACCTTGTAGTTGTACCAAGTGCTCATTCCATAATTTCTTTCCTGCCCAAGTTTGAGTTTCTTTTTTTAAAGCTTCATTTTCAGCATTAAAATCATGATAAGCAGAAACCTCTTCATAAATAAATGGTTTTGAGGCTGTATGGCTATTTGTGCCTATTAAATTTGTTGCACGATCAAACTTAGAATAATTTTCATGCGAAAACGGAATATTTAACTGACTTGAATATTCGCTATTATCGTATTTTATATAATCTGCATTTACTCTATCAAGCTCATTTTTAGCAGCTAATTCTAAAGCACTTAGCTCTTGTTCTATTTGTTTTTTATTTTGAAGTGCTAAATCCTGAGCAACAATTGTTTGGTCTTCTAATGGGATTTTTAATACTATTGAGTATTGCTTGTACGTTGGATTACTATTATAAGTTGCTGGGTCTACTTTTGGGAATTCTTTAATAACACGAATAACTTCGGCTTTTAACTCTGGATAAACAGCATCCACATACATGGTTCTAAAGTAACCCTCTTTATCTACTTCGAATAAAATAACAACTTCTCCTTTGTAATTAGCTTCGCTTATGGTCTCTGATACTTTGAAGTTTTCAAATATTAAATTGAACACTTTAGCATCGAAACATTTTTGCATGTTAGCAATTGGTTCTTCTTTACAAGAATCGAAAACAGGAGGCTTTTCGTTATTATCTTGAGCAATTGCTAAAGACTGAAAACATAGTATTAAAATGAAAGCATAAAACTTCATGGTCTATTTTACATTTAATTTCGTCGAAAGATAACATTTTTAAATTTTTTAATACTGAAGTTTTAATACTTGATTTATAATCCATCTTAAAGGAATAACTCTCCAATTTGGAAACCAATGAGACATCAAAACTAGTTCTAAAAAATTTTATTGCAAATTAAAAACCGTTACTACCAAAGGTAATAACGGTTTTTAATAATTGAAATACTATTCTATTTATTGAATATTGAAATTAATTGGAAGCATATACGACACCACAACTGGCTTATTATTATTTTTTCCTGGCTGCATTGTTGGAATCTTACCAACCACTCTATTGGCTTCTTTTTCTAACGCTGTATGTTTAGCTTTCGTTTCAATAATTTCAACCTCTCCAAGTTTATTGATTTTAAAAGAAACATAAATTTTCTGTTTTCCAGTTATACCTAAATCAGTTGCTACATCTGTATCAAATTTTCTCTGTACTAGTTTTGATAATTTTTCAGACAAACATTTCCTTCTACCTTCATTGTTTGTTTCTTTCTCACAACCAGGGAAAATTGGCACTTGTTGTACAGCCATAATATTTATTATTGGTTCAATATCTTCAATAACCAAACTTGGATCATCTGTAGAAAGAACAGGCTTTTTATTTGGAGGAACAACAACATCAACAAGTTTAGCTTCCACTTTCTTAATTTCTTCTAAATCGTCTACAATTTTAAAATCAGGATTTTTAGGCTTAGGCTTAACTATTTCCTCTTTAGGTACGTGCTTAACTTCTTTTACAATTTTGTAAATTTTAGGATCAACCTCATAGATGGAATCATCCTTTTCATGAGTTACATAGACTAACTCCTTAGATCCCTCAAAAGACATCTCTAAAGCACCATAACTTGCCAACAAGCACAAAATTAATCCAACCTGAAAGTACAGCGTTGAGTTTTTTTGTAAATTTACATCATGTTTTTGCGATTTCTGCACGTTAATCTCGTTTTGACGAACGAGATCGTGACTTTTCTTTGAATTGTTCATAATTATTAAAGTTTACATGTTAATATTATGAAGAAATAACAATAAGCATACCAAAACCAAAAAACCCGATACAAAGTTTGTATCGGGTTTTTAATTTATGTGCTTTTAAACTAATTAATTAGTCTTGTACATTAAATGTTATTGGCAAATCGAAAGTTACTTTCACAGGCTTTCCTCTTTGCTTACCAGGTTTCATTTTTGGTATTAAACCAACAACTCTTCTAGCTTCTTTTTCTAATCCAGGATGTGGACCACGTGTTTTAACGTTAACAATGTTTCCTGCTTTGTCTATAGTAAAACGAGCATAAATACGTTGTTTACCACTTAAACCCAATTCTTGACCTAAGTCTAAATCGAATTTTCTTGAAACTATTTTGTTAATTGCATCAGACATACATTTACGTTTCTGATCGTTGTTTCCTTTTTCACAACCAGGATATACAGGTACACTTTCGATTACTGCGAAAGAAACTTCTACATCTTCTTCTATCTCTTCTACTTCAACATCTTCAACTTCAACAATTTCTTCTTCTTGAGTTGTTTCTGTAGATTCGATAACCGTTTCCTCTATTTCCGCTTCATCTTCAACAACATCAATAACTTCTGGCGCTGGTGGTGGTGGTGGTGGTGGTGGTGGTGGTGGTGGTGCTTGATTTGTAATTGGAATTTCTTCATCCAATTCGTCATCAACATCAATAGACCTATTATCTACAACACGCTCGTCGTATGTTTTGTAATTGATAGCCGTATATGTTAAACCTAACATTAACAACATACCAACCGCAAAATAGAGAGAGCTGTTTCTGCCTACGTTTGCTTTAGGGTTTTTCTTTGTTTCCATTAATTTGTTTATTTATGCTTTGCTAAAATAACTATTTATTTATCAAAAAAGCAAGCTATTATTCTTTTTTATGGCGCGTTTTTTTATACTTAATAAAAGTAATGAAGCAAATACCATTCCTAAAACATTTGCTAACACGTCTTTAAAGTCACTTTCTCTACTTACAGTAATCCAACCTTGTAGTAATTCTATAGCTATACCATATACCAATGAAAATAGTGCCGCAAGACTTAAAGCCTTACTGTATTTAAAGCTAAATTTATAATGAAACACTACAAACCATAGTATAACGAAAAGAAAATGTGCTAAAACATGTCCTACTTTATCGTTAAATGATGGTAAATCTTTAACAACATCTTTTAACTTCATTAAGCTTAAAGCAGATAACATTATCGTGTAAAAAACACTTACTAAAAGACTAAATTTCTTAAGCACTAATTAGCGCTTTGTAATCTTCGGCAGATAATAATGAATCTAATTCTGAAACATCTGACACTTTAACTTTAACCATCCAACCTTCACCATAAGGATCTGAGTTTACTTTTTCTGGCTCATCTTCAAGAGACTCATTAAATTCTATAATTTCTCCTGCAACAGGTAAAAATAAATCTGAAACCGTTTTTACCGCTTCAACTGTACCAAATACTTCTTCAGCATCTAATGTTTCGTCTAAAGTTTCAACTTCTACATAAACAATATCACCTAATTCGCTCTGTGCAAAATCTGTAATACCTATTGTAATTACATCTCCTTCTATTTTAACCCACTCGTGGTCTTTAGTATATTTTAATTCTGATGGAATATTCATTATGTTATTTTTTTATAATTTTTACAAATGTAATAAAGAATTTTTTGAAAACAACTTTTTTAAGGCAGAGCCAAAGAAGTATTTTGTTGGTTTTTCTAACTTAAAAAAGTTAAAATTATTTATTTAGATTCTCGTTTTACTCATTGATATTATTTTTTAATTAGAAATCGTAAATCTTCGATTTCACGGTAATGACAATTTCAATGGAAACCTCAAGGCAAAGTCTTGAGGGATTTATTTTTATTTAATTGCTTTGGGTTTTCAAATAGAAAAATTAAACCATTTTATTAGTTACCAAAATTATACCTCAAAGTTAACCCAGAGCGTATTGTTGTTTGTGGAAAAGCAGTAGATATTGCATATTCTGAGAACGTATAATCGAAGTAAAAAATACCGGTTAAGTTTTTACTAAATGAATAATTAGCATTATACTTCAATCCGTAAATGGTTTGTCCGTTTGTTATTTGATTATTCTCTAAATCTAAATATCTAATAATTGTTTTATTATCTCTAACAGAAAGATTAGCTTCCATTAATAAATCACTAACTATAGCTTTTTTTGGTCCTGCTAATTTAGTTTTAATACGTACATCTTTAAATCTGTAACCCAATTTAAGTGCGTATTCTTTTCCTTGAATTTCAGTCATTAAATTATTATCGAAACTTAGAGATAGTAATCTATCCTTTCTAACCTCAACTCCAACAATTACAGAGTTTTTCATTTCCATATCTACTTTAATTAACGGACTAAATAACTCAGTTAAGTTGACATTACTATACAGTTCTGCATTTTTATAGTTACCTGCTTGATCTAAGTCATCAGATGGCTGGAAATCGTAAGGAGAAGTGTAATCGATACCATTAAAATCTAAATTTGTTCTAAATTGATTAATAGTATAACTAGAACGGTAACCATGAGATAATGATAAGCGTTTAAAACGTTTTTTAAACCATTTAAACTTCATTAAGCCTGTGTATTTAATATCCCAATTGGGGATTGGCACATTTCTAAAGGCCCCTAATTTTGTTTTCTCAGCATTTTGCCCAGTGTATGCGCTTAAAAACGCTGGTAGTAATACTGCTTGACTTGTTTTACCAAAACCTTTTGGAAAACCATTAAGATCTGCGCCTTCAAAATTATCTTGATTGTTTAAATCCACTCCTTTTTCGGCAGCCAATCTTCTTGCTATTATTAATCTATTTTCTCTAAAAGCATCAAAAGCTTCTGAGCTTATTTCATCACTTTTTCCAAAGGCTGTAGGTAATGTAAATGTTGACACATTAAAATTTCCAAAGGTATTTGGTGTTAAGGATTGGTATTCATTAGTAATTTGATCTACTTTGTAGTTTTCTGTATAGTTTTCAGCATAGGTTCTTGTTGCTACTAAATCTATTTTCAAATCATTAAAAGGCTCTAAATTAGCCGAAAGATCCAGTTGTTTTGTATGGGTTTTTGTGTACTGTTGATTAAAATCTTGAAAGTCTGTTAACCAACCATTTCTTGCTGCTATATCTCTAATATCTCTCTGGCTTCCTAAAGTATAGCCAAATGTTGGTTTAGAAGTGCCAATAAATCCTGGAGTATCTAAGAAACCTGGTAAAAACGTTCCGTTATTTTCAGAATAATTAGCTTGAATACGTTTTACAGAAGTTAAAATACCAATTCCAAAATTGGCTATTCCTGTTCCAAAACCACTTTTCTTTTTAGTTACTACCTTTTTTGTGTCGTCTTTTTTAGATGCTCCTGGAGGAGTACCTCTTTTTGGTTTTCTACTAACCTTACCATTACTTTTAGTTACACGCTTCTTCTTAAGACCAATGTATTTATAAAACTTACGCATATCTAACGTAGAGTTAATATTGTGTGTGTTTCCGTTGGAAATAGAATTTCCTAAATCGTAAGTTAAACCATCATCTGCAACAAGCTCTCCAAATAAATCTGAACCTTTTTGCCATTGGTATAAACCTTGGTAAGAATATGTTGCATTAATAAAATCAAGCGCTGGGAATTTGTTGAAAGGTAACTCGTAATTTATACCTAAAGTTTGCGAGCGTCTATTAGCATCACCAACATCAAAATAACCATCCCAAACATCTAAACTTGGGTCTTGTTCTCCATTTACAATATTATCTTTAAAGTAGTTTCTAACTATATTATTATTTGCAACTGCAAAATTAAAAGATAAAGACTTCGTTAAATTCCAGTTTACAGTAGATTGGAAATCGAAGTTGTAATTTCTTCTAAACAACTCCTCTAAACCAATATTATTTCCACCTAATTCAACCTCTCTAAAACGCTGACTGTTAAATTGTCTTTTTATATCTGAATTAACCGTAAAACTAGAAGGCATTAAGTTAAGGTTAAAGTCTTTTAATAATTTCCAATATTTATTAGTAAAAAGTGAATCGTTCTTTTTAAAAGGCTCGAATACTTTTGGCTCAAAATTATAGGCATAACTTGCTCCTGTTCGAGATTGCTTATCTATAGAACGCTCGATTTCGAAATCGCGATGTTCTACTTTGTTATAAGAATGATTAAATGTTAAGTTTTCTACATCGTAAAAACGAGGTTTAGATTCTCCTGTTCTTACTTTTCTAACACCAATAAAATTGATACTTCTACGTTTAGTATATTCTTCGGACTGTTCTCTAATAGTTTTCTTTTCTTCGGCAGTTCCGGCAGCATCAATTCTATCCTGAAGCTTTAAATCTTCATATTGCGCATCGTATTCTGGCGTAATTAATTCTACACCTTGACCGTAATTAAAAGGTAATTGAACTCCCCATTTTTTAGGTAATAATTGTCCGATATTTATATTAGTAACAACATCGTACTGCTTAACCTCTTCCATACTACGCTCTTGTGGACCTTGATCTACAGAACCAAAACCAGCTGTACTCATTCTACCTGTTGCACTTATATTTGCAAAATCAGCAAAATTAGTATCTACATTCATTATAGCAGCCCAACCACCTTCGTTATCCATATCAGATAATCGAAGTTCATTAAACCATACCTCTCCACATTGCGCATTAGGTGAACCATTTTTTACACCAACCATTAAGGTTCTTACAGCTCCAAAATTTGGATTTCCTTTTATTGCTAATCTAGTTTGCCCAAGTTCGTAGTTTTCATATTGGGAAGTTGTTGGTATTTCTATTAATTCGCCATTTACAACATCGTAAAAACTAGCCTCTGGATTTGCCAAAGTACCATTTGCGATACCCAAAGATTTTATTTTCTCTAAAAGGTTTAATGGTAAATTTATTTCATTTGCAGTAGGCCATAAAGCAGCACTAGTGGTTCCTGTTGAAACTTGTAATGGAATTTCGATTTGGTAGTAATTTTCTGTTAAATCATTACCCATTCTAATAAAACCAACTAATTCTTTATCTCCTAATCCAGGAACATCTCCTTCTTCTGCATGCATAAACATTCTAAGACGTTTGTATTGTCTCATATCTATACTAATATTCTTATATACAGCTCTAGAGTCTTTTGGCTCTAAATCGCATACATTAACAACAAGAGATTGCTCGTTTTGATCTATTATGGAGTTATTATTATTTAATCTTTCTGGCTCTATTCCTGGTGGAGACTCGTAACTACCATCATTTTCTTGTGTACTTACTACTCCAACTGTAAATTCTGTATCATCAAAATTTGGCGATGTTGGGCCTCCATTTAACGATAATTGATAACGTCTCCAGTCGCTACGTACCAAATCTAAAGTACCAAAACGGAAGGTTGTTTGTTCTGAAAAACCATTAAGGTACATACGTGCAAAACGAATAGAACGTAAATCTGTAATTCCATTTCTAGCAATTACATGATCGCCTTTAACTGGAATTCTAAATTGGTACCAACGTACTTGTTCTGATTCTCCATTAGGTAAAGATCTAGGACGTATTTTTACATCTTTAATAAAATCTCCTATTGGGTTTCCGGGTAAAATTTCGTTTGTATTGTTTAATGGTAAATTTTGTCGTGTTACTTCTAATTCGTATTCGTAATAACTATCGATAGTATTCATCGTGTTATCTCTATTAATATCTTCTACATCTGGTTGTGTTGTAGAACCTCTATTAGTATCGCTAAATGCATCTGGAGAATTACCTTGCACATTGTTATAACGTTTGTAACGGTCTAAAACATCTCCTTCTGCACTTAAATAATATTGATAATTATCTGCAGATGGATCTGGCAAAGATGCAATTGAAGATGGTATTGGTGTTGGATTCCCAGGATTAATAGTAGGATCGGTAATACTCATTTCTTCTAAATCATCATAACCATCGAAACCAACATCTTGATTTGTACGCTCATCTCCTGTAGAATCAAAAGCATAGATTAATGCTTGATTTTGAGGAATAGCCCAAGGTGTTATTGTGCTTTGTAATAAATTAACGTTCCCATCTGCTGGTAAACCATTCTCATATTGTTTTTTACCATCTTTTAAAACATCTTCTGAAATGCTTCCTAAGTTAAATACCAATTTTCCTCCTGGATTTGTTGGATTGTCTTGAAAAGGATCTTGCATCCAAAACTCTATATATTCTACATTAGATTGTTCAAAATCTGTGGATGTTAATTGTCTTGTAATTCCTGCCCAACCATTAGTAGGTGTTATAAGCGTAGAACCATCTGCTTCTAAATTGGTGTCACTAAAGTTATATGGCCCTCTTTCTGTTGGATAATAAGTTAAATCTAAAGTGTTTAAAACACTTGTTTGACCTTGTGCTATATCTTGCTCTGGGAATAATTCACTAACAAAAACACGAGAAGTATATAAGTTTGATACATCGTCATCATCTATTCCTGTTGGTCTTTGACTACCATAAAAAATAGGATCGATAGTATACCAGTTTAATAATGCTCTGTCATAACCATTTCTAATACCACTAAAACCATCTGCTACTGTAGTTCCATTTAATTCTAAAGGTCTACTTGATAGTTTCCATGATTGAGCCGATTTTAAGTCTATACCATTTTGACTCCCTTCAAAGTCATCAATATAAGCGGTTGCTTCTCCGTTAAAATCTGTTCCTTTTGGTGCTCCAGGTAATAAATAAGCAAATTCTCCATTAACCGATAAATTAGAAGGTGCATCTGTGTCTATATTTGGCAGCTTGTTTACTAGTCTTGTAAAGAAAGGTACTTCGGTAGAATAATTACCATTAAATCCAAGTATTGTGTTATTAATTGGCTCACTATTATAGTTTGCTTTCTGGGTAATTGGTCTTTCGTTTAAATTAACATAAGTAGCACCAATTAAAAACTTCTCATTAAATTGATGTTCTACATTAATACCTGTGTAACGCTTTGTTTGTTGACCAAATATTGAGTTGTTTTCTGTAGTTACCTGTATTGGAGTATTTGATGCTTTTAAAGCTTCGTCTAAAATTTGTACACGACCTAATTGGTAATTTACTGTATAATCTACGCCTTCTACAAGAACACGTCCTCCTGCAGTTACTTTTACAGAGCCTCTTGGAACATTAAAACCTCCAATAGCAATACCATCTCCTCCTTGAGATTTATAACGTCCTTTTATTTGAAATTTATTTTTCTGAACCTCGTCTAAAGCTGCCGTTTTTGTAGATTTATACAAGATATCATAAACGTACTTTTCTTGATTGGCGTTAGTATACGTATCCGATTCATAATCGAAGCCATTGTTTCCTGGGTTACCATCATTATCTAAAACATCAAATAAATAACGTCCAAAAGGCTCTACTTTAGTAAATACTATTTTCCCATTTTGAGGTATTACTGTTATTCCTGATACAAAATCGAAAAAACCATCTCCATTAGCTTGCGGATCGTTATTATAATTTAATCTGTCTAAATTGAATAAACGCAATAATGTAGTTTGTTCTATTGGTTCGCCTTCAAAATCGGTTCCAAAAGGAGAACCATCTACAGCACTAATATAATTTAAAGGTGCAGATTCATTATAGAAAATATTTAATTTAAAATCTTCCTGACTTAATTGGTAGGCTCCAGTGTCGTAGATATTCTTCATCATTAAATCCCAAATTGGTTGAGAAACAGATGTAATACTACTTTTAAGTAATTTAAGAATTAAGTTGTTATTTGTTACGTTTGTTACTTCATTACTACCATTTGTTTCTACAGTAGTTGCACCAATACCATCGTTAGCAAATTCACCAACCTGATACACTTGACCTCCAACTGTATATTGAAAAGCTACGGCTAATACTTCATCATTATTTAATCGCTGATTTAATGAAATATAACCTAATTGTGTGTTGATAACATATTCTTGACCTTCTTGTAGTTTTCTAGTGTTTTCAAGTTTTGCGTAATCAAATCCTTCGTTAAAACCAGAAACTAGTATACCAGATTGAACGGTTGCAATATCTCTAATAGCATCTGTAATTTGCGAACCTGGTCCACCAATATTTGTTGGATCTAAACGGTTATTTGCATTATCTGGGTAAGCTCCTGGACCAGCAGTAACAACAACTCCTGAATTTCCAACAAAAGCAGTTTCTCCAAGATCCTGAAGTGCTACTACATTTCTTACGTTTTCTGTTCTATTACTTCTATTAGTTACCCAAACTTCTGCTCTTGTAATTTGAACATTTGTATTTATATATGGGTAATTTTCTAAAGATTTATCGTAATTCTCACGGAAATACTGTGCTAGGAAAAAGTGACGATTCTCATCGTAATCACGAATAAAGAAATCGAACTCGTCTAATGTTCCTCCACCTTGAGCGACTACAGAACGTGTGTCTGATTTTTGTTCAGAAAACACAGCAGTAACTGTAGTTTTTCCAAACTGTAATTTTGTTTTAACACCAAATAGACTTTGCGCTCCAGAAATAAGAGAGCTATTTAATGGCATACTTACATTACCAACTTCTAGTTTTTGAAGTATAGAATCTTCACCTCCTCCAAAAGTAGGATCGTATTCTAATTTTACTAATTGTTGAAAGTCGAAACTTGCTTCGGTATCATAATTGGCAGTAACTTGAAGCCTCTCTCCAACTTTACCTAATAAACTTAAACTAATTCTCTGGTCGAAATCGAACGTAAAATTACTTCTGTTTCTAGGTGAAAATGATGGATTATCTTGTTTTGTAAACAAAACTCCTAAATCCATTTCTAAAGAACCTTGTGGTACAACTTCTATGGTGTTTCCGCCAAAAATAGTTTCAAAAAACCCTGAGTTTACATAAAATTCGGGTAGTAAATTCTTTTTTGCTTCTTCGGAAGTGTCCTTTTTACCATCAGTAGCATCAATTTTATCTTTATAATATCCTTTTAAATTTTCTTTAAACACCAAATTTTGATACTCTTTTGGTGTTAAAATAATTGGATAATTAAGATTAAAGTTACCAATAGATTCTGTATAAACATAGCGATCTGTTTGTGGATCATAAGTATACTTAGAGGTAATACTATTAGGATTTGGCATTTCAATATTACCAAAACTAAACCCAGTTTTTGTAGAGTCACTTTCTACTGTTGGATCTGGATCTTGCGCAAAAGCACTAAGCGATAACAAGAATGCTAAAACTGTTAATGCACTATTTTTAATCGATTTATAAAAAGACAGGTTAGTTGTGTTCAAAATCTACTATAATTTTTTTAAAGCTTGTTTAATTATGTTCTCTACGCTAGCCTCTGGTTCGGATACAACAATTTTATCTACCACACGCTCTGCTTGTTTTTTCGCAAAACCAAGTACTTCTAAAGCAGATAACGCTTCATCTTTGTTGGTATTGCTTCTATTGACAGAAACTTCGTCAATATCGTAAATTTTAATAATTTTATCTTTTAAATCAATAATAACACGTTGCGCAGTTTTTATTCCAATACCTTTTATGGATTGAATAAGTGCAACATCCTCTGTAGCAATACCTTCACGAATTTGTTTAGGCGTAAGAGACGAAAGCATTGTTCTTGCTGTGTTAGTACCAATTCCGCTTACAGAAATTAGTAACCTAAACACTTCTCGTTCTCCTTTTGTTACAAAGCCATAAAGACTATGAGAATCTTCCTTTACTTGAAGATGTGTAAATAATTGTATATTTTCCTGTTCAGGAATTTGAGAAAAGGTATTCAAAGAAATGTTTAACAAATAACCTACACCATTACAGTCTATAACGACATCTGTTGGATTTTTTTCCACCAATTTTCCTTTAATATGTGTAATCATCTACAGTTATTTGTTAAGATTTCAAATGTAATAAAATTCTCGGACTAAAAATTATTTGCTTTTTTAACTCATTAACGCCTCTTTTCCTTTCTGTTGTGCATCTATTACTGCTATTGCAGTCATATTTACAATTTCATCTACACTTGCATCCAATTGAAGAATATGCACTGGTTTACGTAATCCCATCATAATAGGACCAATAGACTCTGCTTTATTCAATTCTTTTAGTAATTTATAAGTGATGTTTGCAGATTCTAAATTTGGAAAAATAAGAGTATTCACCTTATGTCCAGCTAATTTAGAAAACGGGAATTTATCCTGAAGCATTTTGTTATTAAGTGCAAAATCTGTTTGCAACTCTCCATCTACTATTAAATCTGGGTGCCTTCTGTGTAAATAAGAAACTGCTTCACGTACTTTAGTTGCTGTTTGATCTTTTGAAGAACCAAAATTCGAAAAACTCGTCATTGCCATTACTGGCTTTAGTCCAAACATTTTTACAACACCAGATGTCATTTGTGCAATTTTAATTAAGTCTTTAGCAGTAGGATTAATATTTATAGATGTATCACTTAAAAACATTGGCCCACGCTCTGTCATCATAACATTTGTAGTCGCTATTCTGGTAGAACCAGGTGCTAAACCAATAAGTTCTAACATAGGCTTTACTACTTGAGGATAACTACGAGAATAACCAGATATTAAAGCATCTGCATCTCCTTCATTTATCATCATTGCTGCATAGTAATTACGCTCACGCATTAATTTTTGTGCCTCCAATAAAGTTACACCTCTACGTTTACGTTGCTCCCAATAAACTTGCGCGTATTTATTTTTCTGCTCGATTTGCTCGTCCGTTTTTGGATCGATTATCAATACATCTGCATCAAATTCTATCTCTTCTTTTAAACGCTCTATTTCTTCTTTTCTTCCTAATAAAATAGGAATTGCTATGCCTTCATCATAAACTATTTGTGCAGCTTTTAATACATCTATATGGTCTGCTTCTGCATATACTACACGCTTAGGAGCAGATTTTGCTCTGTTTAAAAGGAGTCTAATAATTTTATTATCATTACCCAAACGCTCTAGCAATGAGTCTTTATACTTTTCCCAATCTTCTATTGGTTCTAATGCTACTCCACTTTCCATTGCAGCCCTTGCAACCGCTGGAGATACTTCTCCAATAAGTCTTGGGTCGAATGGTTTTGGAATGATATATTCTTTACCAAAAGTTAATCTGGTTTCATTATAGGCAATATTTACTTGCTCTGGCACTGGTTCTTTAGCCAAATTTGCTAATGCTATAACAGCTGCCATTTTCATGGCCTCGTTAATTTTTGTTGCACGAACATCTAAAGCTCCTCTAAAAATAAAAGGAAAACCAAGTACGTTATTTACTTGATTAGGATGATCGCTACGTCCTGTAGCCATAATAATATCATCTCTAGTGTCTATAGCTAATTGGTATTGAATTTCTGGGTCCGGATTCGCCATTGCAAAAACAATAGGATTCTTAGCCATTACCAATAACATTTCTGGAGTTACAATATCTGAAGTAGATAAACCAACAAAAACATCTGCACCTTTCATGGCTTCAAGAAGTGTATCTATTCTTCTGTGCGTTGCAAATTCTGCTTTTTGAGATGTTAAATTACCTCTATCATCTCTAATTACACCTTTACTGTCTAGCATGACAACGTTTTCACGTTTTGCTCCAAATGCCAAGTATAGTCGTGTACAAGAAATTGCTGCTGCTCCTGCTCCACTTATAACTATTTTTGCATCTTCAATCTTTTTTTCTGAAAGCTCTAATGCATTTAACAAGGCTGCAGCCGAAATTATAGCCGTTCCATGTTGGTCGTCATGCATTACAGGAATGTCTAACTCTTCTTTTAAACGTCTTTCTATTTCGAAAGCTTCTGGTGCTTTAATATCTTCAAGATTAATACCACCAAAAGTTGGCGCTATCATTTTTACAGTTTGAATAAACTCCTCTATGTCCTCTGTACCAACTTCAATATCGAAAACATCGATATCTGCAAATATTTTAAACAGTAAACCTTTTCCTTCCATTACTGGCTTTGAAGCTTCAGGTCCTATATTACCTAAACCTAAAACTGCTGTTCCGTTAGAAATCACAGCAACTAAATTGCCTTTTGCAGTATATTTATAAACATTATTAACATCTTTTGCAATCTCTAAACATGGCTCTGCTACACCTGGAGAGTAAGCTAAAGCTAGATCTCTTTGGCTTGCATATTTCTTGGTTGGCACTACTTTTATCTTACCTGGAGTTGGCTTAGCATGGTATACTAATGCTTCTCTTCTTTTGCTTTGTTTACTCATATATTTTCATTGTGATATGAAATACAAATGTAAGGTTTTTGCAGAAAGGAAATGCTGAAAAAACAATATCTTCGAGCTATGAATATTGGATCATTTAAAAATTATCTTACAATCGCGTTATTGTTTTTCTTCGCCTCAATATACGGTCAGAACATTATTTCTGGCAACGTTGTAGATTCCGCAAACAACCCAATTGAATTTGCTAATATTATTTTAATAGAATCTACAAATAACGCTGTTAAATATGGAGCAGTTTCTAATGAAAAAGGTGAGTTTGTTTTAAAACTAGAAGAAAAAGGAACCTTTAAATTAGTTGTTAGCTTTATTGGTTATAAAGATTTTAAAAAGGATTTAGACTTTTCGGAATCTATAAATATTGACGACATTATTTTATTAGAATCTAATACTAGTTTAAAGGAAGTTACTATTACTTCTTCTAAAGAATTTATAACAAAAAAAGAAGACAAGATTATTTTAAACATAAAAAACAGTCCTCTTAAAGCAGGTTATAATGGTATTGAAGTGTTACAAAGATCACCATATGTATGGGTAGATTCTAGTGATAATATATTAATGCGAAACGAAGCCGCTACAATTTTAATAAACGGTAGAAAAAGTAATTTAAGTAGTAGCGACTTGTCTAGTTATTTGTCTGGTATAAATTCTGAAAGCATTAAAAGTATTGAAATAACCACCAATAAAGGAGCAAACTTAGATGGAGAAAGTACAGGTGGTGTTATTAATATTATTCTATCAAAAGGAGTCTTAGGTTTTAATGCGACTGTAAAAACCTACAACTTCTTTAAAGGTAAAAACTACAACAAACACTATTTGGGTAGTGTTTTTAATTATGGAGCTAACAAATGGAATGTTTATGGTAGTTATAATTATTCTAAAAATTACACTGGAACAAAAATAGATACTGATATTTTTTATAATGAAACTTATAATTTTATTCAAACGAAAAGACTTTCGGAATCAACATTGCCAAAGCATAATTATCAATTAGGCTTAGTCTCTGAGATTTGGACTAATCATGAATTAGGCCTAGAATTGTTTGGCTCAACCAATAGACGTGCTTCGGGTGTTTTTGGGAACTTAACTATAACTAATAATAATGATTTATTAGACTCGGGAACTGTAAACGTTACAAATAATGCCAATAGCAATGTGGTTAATGGAATACTTAACTACAAATGGAAAATAAAAGGAAATGACGAAACTTTCACTGTTTTTGTTGATTACACTAATCAACAAAATACTGATAAAAACATAAACTTCTCTAATTATAATTTGGGTTTGTTTGATGATAACTTAGAAACCAATAATGCAGATACAGATACAAAGGTCTATTCTTTTCAAGGCGATTATAAAAAGAAATATAACAAAGGTTTAAAATTAGAAACAGGTATTAAACACACTATTAGCAATAGGTTTAATGGTTTACTTTCTAAATTTCTAGAAGAAGATTCTTTTATTGTTGATGAAGAAAGAACAACCTTGTTTAAATATAATGAAGGTATTACTGGTGGTTATTTTTCTTTAGATAAAAATTTATCGTCTAAGCAGTATTTAAAATTAGGTTTAAGGATTGAGAATACAGCTATAGAAAGGTTTGACTTATTGGATGATAATAACCGTATTAAACAAAATTACACAAACCTCTTTCCATCGGCTTATTATTCTTATAATTTTTCTAAAAGCAAATCGTTATCAACAAGTTATTCTAGAAGTATTAGAAGACCTTCTTTTAACTTATTAAACAATACTATTATAAAGGTCAATGATTTTAGATTTTTAATAGGAAATCCAGACTTAGAGCCTGAGCTTGTAGATAAAGTTGAGATTAGTTATCAATTTAACAAGCAAACAGTATCGGCTTATTACAATGAAGTAAATGATGCTATTAACGGAGTGTATTTTTTAATTGATGATATTGCTTACTATCAAAAGAAAAATGCCGGAAGTCAAATTCAATATGGTTTAGAGTATAACAGATCTAACAAGATTAATAGTTGGTGGTACTTACGCTTTACAGGAAATTTATTTTACAGAAAATTTGTTGATGAACAAGGTAATGATCAATTTGGGAAGGCCACTATTTACCTAAACACATTCAACAATTTTAAATTAAGTAATACCTTAGATTTGGATATTATTGGTCGTTATAACTCAGCAAAAACAGATGCTTTTTATGAAGCAGCAGAAAAATACAGTGTTAATTTAGTAGTAAAGAAATCGTTTTTGGACAAAAAACTAAACGCAAGACTATACATAAATGATGTATTTAATTCTTTACAATACATTAATGTTAGACAGTTTGATAATTATGTAACCAGAGATTTTACAAAACCCAGAACAAGAACTGTAGGTTTATGGCTTACTTACAATTTTACAAATAATGTAAAAGCCAGTAAAAAGAGAAATAAATCAAAGAATGATGTTAAAAATAGATTTTAGTTATTTCAAAAAATCTATATTTCTTGTTAAACCTGAGAATTTAGTACGCTTCACTGCCGATTTTTGAAACACTTTTTTAAAAACATCTTCTGTAATTTCTTCCCAATCCTTTTTTGTCATATCTAATAACTCTGGATGTGGATTAAAAAGAGGTTCGCTATGTGGTTTCGAAAACTTATTCCATGGACAAACGTCTTGGCAAACATCGCAACCAAACATCCAATCGTCAAACTTGCCTTTCATTGTGTTAGGCAATTGGTCTTTTAGTTCTATTGTGAAATAACTAATACACTTACTTCCGTCCACAACATAAGGCTCTGTTATGGCCTGTGTAGGACACGCATCTATACAAGCTGTACATGTTCCACAGTGATCTGTTGTTGCATGATCGTATTCTAAATCTAAATCTATTATTAGTTCGGCTATAAAATAAAAAGAACCTACTCGCTGCGTTAATAAATTACTGTGTTTCCCAATCCAGCCTAGTCCAGATTTTGCTGCCCAAGCTTTATCTAAAACTGGTGCAGAATCTACAAAGGCACGACCAGAAACTTCGCCTATTTCATTTTGAATATAATGCGTGAGTTCTTTTAATTTAGATTTTATAATATGATGATAGTCGTGACCGTAAGCATATTTAGAAAGCTTTGGTGCTTCAGTATCTTTCTGTATTTCCGCCGGATAATAATTTAGTAGTAAAGAAATAACACTTTTAGAATCTTCAACTAATTTTGTTGGGTCTAAGCGCTTGTCGAAATGGTTTTCCATGTAACTCATTTCGCCATTCATATTCTTATTAAGCCAATTTTCTAAACGTGGTGCTTCGACTTCTAAAAATTCAGCTTTACTAATACCACAAGACAAAAAACCGAGGCGTTTGGCTTCGGTTTTAATTAGGTTTGTGTATTTAGCTTTATTGTTTATCATTTTATTATGGATTCCAGCCTTCGCAGGAATAAAAAAACATTAAAATAATCCTCCTTGAGTTGGACCTTTTACTCTTCCTAGGTGTTTGTAAGCTAATTCTGTGACTTCTCTGCCTCTTGGAGTACGCATAATAAAACCTTGTTGAATTAAAAAAGGTTCGTAAACTTCTTCAATAGTTTCAGAGCTTTCACTTACTGCTGTTGCTATAGTTGATACTCCTACAGGTCCTCCTTTAAATTTATCGATTATTGTAGATAAAATTTTATTATCCATCTCATCTAATCCGTAAGCATCAACATTTAAAGCCTCTAGAGAAAACTTAGCGATTTTTATATCTATACTTCCATTACCCTTTATTTGCGCAAAATCACGAACGCGACGTAACAAAGCATTTGCTATTCTAGGTGTTCCTCTACTTCTACCTGCAATTTCTATTGCAGCTTCCATAGCTATTGGAACATTTAATATTTGAGCACTACGTTGTATAATTGTACTTAATAATTCGGTATCGTAATATTGTAATCTACTCTGGATTCCAAAACGTGCACGCATTGGTGCTGTAAGTAAACCAGAACGTGTAGTTGCACCAACCAATGTAAATGGATTTAAATTAAGTTGAACTGTTCTTGCGTTTGGTCCAGACTCAATCATGATGTCTATTTTAAAGTCTTCCATTGCAGAATAAAGGTATTCCTCTACAATTGGACTTAATCTATGTATTTCATCAATAAAAAGTACATCTCTATCATCTAGGTTAGTCAATAAACCAGCTAAGTCACCTGGCTTATCTAAAACTGGTCCAGAAGTTACTTTTATACCAACCTCTAATTCATTAGCGAGTATGTTTGCTAAAGTTGTTTTACCTAAACCTGGAGGACCGTGAAATAATGTATGATCTAAAGCTTCATTTCTTTGGTTAGCAGCTTCAACGAAGATTTTTAAATTTTCTAACACTTGGTCTTGACCAGAAAAATCTTCAAAAGATAATGGTCTTAATGTTTTTTCAATGTCGAATTCTTCAGAAGAAAAATTATCGTTTGAAGGATCTAGGTTTTCGTTCATGTTACTTTCCGCGAAAGCGGTATTCTTGTTTAATTATGTATTAAGACTCAATCGCATATGATAAGACTTAAATAAAACTGAATAACTTCAGCTTAAACAAATATAAAGAAAAAGCCTTTCAGTTTTTATTACACTGAAAGGCTTTTTAATATGTTTTGGTTTCTCATTACTGAGAGACCTTATTTACAAAGTGAATTGATTAATGTTGTAACTCTTCTTCACCTTCCTTTAAAGGAATGTTTTGCGGTACGAAATCATCGTCATGTCCTGGTTTAGAATAGTCATAAGACCATCTATATACGTGAGGTATTTCTCCTGGCCAGTTACCGTGAATATGTTTTACTGGTGTTGTCCACTCTAGAGTTGTAGCTCTCCATGGATTTTGAACCGCTTTCTTACCGTAGAATATACTACTAAAGAAGTTCCATAAATAAATTAATTGCGCTGCTCCACCAATTAATGCAAATATTGTAATGATTTGGTTTGTATCAGCTAAATCATCAAATAATGGGAAATTAGAATTTGTATAATAGCGTCTTGGTAATCCAGCCATACCTATAAAGTGCATTGGAAAGAAAACACCATAAGCACAAACTGCGGTGATCCAAAAATGGATAAAACCTAGTTTTTTATTTAACATTCTACCAAACATTTTTGGATACCAATGGTAGATACCTGCAAACATACCATAAAGTGCAGATATACCCATTACTAAATGAAAATGTGCAATTACAAAATAAGTATCGTGAACATTAATATCTAAAGCTGAATCTCCAAGAATAATTCCTGTTAAACCACCTGTTATAAAAGTAGAAACAAAACCTATAGAAAATAACATGGCAGGATTCATTTGAATATTTCCTTTCCATATTGTGGTTATCCAGTTAAAGGCTTTAACTGCAGATGGTATTGCAATTAATAGTGTTGTAAATGTAAACACAGAACCTAAGAAAGGATTCATACCTGAGATAAACATGTGGTGCCCCCAAACTATTGTTGATAAAAAAGCAATAGCTAATATTGAAGTAATCATAGCACGGTAACCAAAAATTGGTTTACGTGAATTAGTAGCCATAATTTCAGACACCAATCCCATTGCTGGTAAGATTACAATATATACTTCTGGATGTCCTAAGAACCAGAATAAGTGTTCGAATAATACAGGAGAACCTCCTTGATAATGAAGCACTTCACCTTGAATAAATATATCTGATAAGAAGAACGATGTTCCGAAACTTCTATCCATTATCAATAGTAATGCTGCAGATAATAATACTGGGAATGAAACGATACCAATAATTGCTGTTACAAAGAATGCCCATATTGTTAGAGGTAGTCTAGTCATAGACATTCCTTTAGTACGTAGGTTTATAACTGTTACAACGTAGTTTAAAGACCCCAATAATGAAGATGCAATAAATATAGCCATAGAGACTAACCATAACGTCATTCCCATTCCAGAACCGCCTTGAGCCATTGGTAATGCACTTAATGGAGGATAAATTGTCCAACCTGCTGCTGCTGGTCCTGCTTCAACAAAGAAAGAAGATACCATGATTACACTTGAGATGAAAAATAACCAATAAGAAACCATGTTTAAGAATCCTGAGGCCATATCTCGTGCACCAATTTGCAACGGAATTAGTAAGTTACTAAAAGTACCACTTAAACCTGCTGTAAGTACAAAGAATACCATTATAGTACCATGTATTGTTACTAATGCTAAATAAATATCAGCATCCATAACACCGTCTGGTGCCCATTTACCTAATAATGCTTCAAAAATCACATTTGGCTCTTCTGGCCATGCAATTTGCATACGCATCATTAAAGACATTATTACACCTATAACACCCATAATAGTACCAGTAATGAGGTACTGCTTGGCTATCATTTTGTGATCAATACTAAATATGTATTTAGTTATGAAAGTTTCTTTATGGTGGTGATCGTCGTGAGCGTCGTGAGTATCTGCGTGTGCTGACATAATCTATATATCTTTATAATCTTTTATTAATTATTTACTAGAGAATTTTTGAATACCTTTTGAGTTTTAATCCAAGCATCGTATTCTTTTTGAGTTTCAACTATTATTTTCATTTGCATATTGTAGTGAGATTTACCACAAATTTTATTACATAATAATAAATAATCGAATGTATAAGGTTCTAAAGCCTCTTCTCCTTTAGCTACTAAATCTTTAGACTTTTCAACTCTAATATTATTAATATTAGAAACTTTGTCTTTCATTTCTGGCGTATCACGCATATCTGCAGTAGTAACAGTTGGTGTGAAACCAAATTGTGTAATCATACCTGGAACACAATTCATTTGAGCTCTAAAGTGAGGCATATAAGCAGAGTGTAAAACATCTTGAGAACGCATTTTAAATAACACTGGACGCCCTACTGGTAAATGTAACTCCGAAGTAATAATATCATCTTGAGCATTAGGGTCCGCTTCATCTACTCCTAGTATGTTTGCGCGATCAATATCAATTAATCTTACGTTAGCTTTACCTAAAGTATTGTCTTCTCCTCCGTAACGTGCTTTCCAGTTAAATTGTTGAGCATATAACTCTACAACTAAAGGATCGTTATCTTCATTAACATTCATTATTGTAGTCCAAGTAAATAGGCCTTGAATAATTAATACTGCTAATACAATTACAGGTATTATAGTCCAAACAGCTTCTAACTTATTGTTATCTGCATAAAACAAAGCCTTTTTTCCTTTTTCTCCTCTATATTTAAAAGCGAAATAGTGTAATAAAAACTGGGTTATTGTTTGTACAATAAAAATGACTATCATAGAAATAATCATTAAACTATCTACTCCAGGACCATGTTCTGAAGCCGAATTAGACATTAATGGTAAATCGCCAAGCGCAACAAAACTCCAAATAGTTATAGCATAAATGAATACCAAAAAGGCAATCATTAGGTAACCATTCATTTTATTGTCTTTGTCGTTTGCTACTTGATTATTTCCATCAGCTGAGTCGCTTTGGGTTAAATCGAATATCTTGACCATCTGCCAGATGGCAACTAGGATAAATACTAAAACTAAAATTGATAATAAAGCCGTCATTGTTGTCGTTATTCTTTATTTAATAAAATTATTAATAATGAAAATGTTCACTTTCTTTAATAAATGGATTCCTTGTTTGAGTTAAAGGTGCTTTAGTAAGCGCTGTAAACACAATAAAGATGAATAATCCTGCAAAGAATAACACTGAAAAAATTTCTGGAATACCAATATACCATTGGTCACCAACTGTCGCTGGCATAATCATATTGAAAACATCAATATAATGACCTGCTAAAATCACGATACCTGCCATTACAACAAACCAAGGAACACGCTTGTAATCACTGTTCATTAATAGTAATAAAGGGAAAATGAAGTTCATGGCTAACATGCCAAAGAATGGTAATTTATAATCTTCTATTCTAGTTACAAAATAGGTTACTTCTTCTGGAATGTTTGAATACCAGATTAACATAAATTGAGAGAACCATAAATATGTCCAGAATATACTGAAAGCAAACATAAACTTTGCTAAATCGTGTATATGACTGTCGTTAACTTGTGGCAATAAACCTTTGCTTTTTAAGTATATTGTTATGAATGCGATTACAGTAATACCGCAAACCATCATTCCTGCGAAAACATACCAACCAAATAATGTAGAGAACCAGTGAGGATCTACACTCATAATCCAATCCCAAGACATCATAGATTCTGTATAAATAAAGAATACTAAAAATGCTGCTGAAATACGAAATGTCTTCTTAAAGTTTTTGTTGTCGTTTGCTTTATCTTGAGCAATAGAGAATTTTCTAGAAAAATGTCTGTATAATGACCATCCACCAATAAAGATTAAACCTCTAATAATGAATCCCCAAATATTTAACCAACCTGTTTTACCTTGAATTAATTTATCGTGTGCAACTACCTCAGGATCCATCCAAATAAAAATATTGTTATGTCCTATAAAGTGAGATAACGCAGCTATTAATACTACAATTAAAGCTCCTGGCAATAAATAAGCTGTGATACCCTCCATTACTCTTAGTACCAATGGAGACCAACCTGATTGAGATACATATTGAAGTGCATAAAATGCTAATACGCCTAATGATATCATCATAAAAAAGAATGCTGCTACATAAAATGCAGACCAAGGTCTGTTATGCATAGCATGCATTACGTGGTTTACATGTTTTGTATGCTCATCAACGACTTCATGGTTTCCACCATGAGTTTCATCTAATGAATGTGTATCATGACTAGTTGCTTCAACTTGATGAGTTTCTTCTTCATGAGCTGCTGCTTCTCCATGATGAGATTCATTTGCTAACATAGTCTCTACTTCCTCAAATGATTTATTTGAAGTTATAAAGCCATAGCCAACACCTAACAGTCCAACGACCATTAAAATGATTGCAGTTAATCTTAGTCTATTTGAAATTTTGTATTCCATTATATAATCTTTAACTAAATCTTATTTTTCTAAATCTGCCTTCAATTTCATAACATATGAAACTACTTGCCAGCGTTCTTCGTAATTTATTTGATTTGCGTAAGAACCCATTGCATTCTTACCATAATATATAGTATGATAAACACTACCATCTGTAATTGCTCTTCCAACATCATCGTAACTTGGGATACCAAGAATTTTCTCTCTCTGTACTAACTTCCCTTTTCCGTCACCTTTAGTTCCATGGCAAATTCCACAGTATATATCGAATAACTCTTTACCTCTTACGTAATCTACTTGAGTAGAATCTAAAACGTTTTTCAAGTTCGCTTTAGCTTCATTGTAACCTTCAGTATTATTGTCAATATCAAAAGGTGTATAGCCTCTAGGTATTGTTCCATCAACAGGTAATTGAGCTTCAACTCCGTTTGCAAATGCATCAGACTCTTGGTATGTTTCGTATGCTACTGATTCGTACATATTGGGCATGAATTCGTAATTCGGTCTCGAATCTTTCTTACAAGCTACAATCGACACTAAAACCAGCGCTAATATTGTTATGTTAAAAATGCTCTTCATTGTCTATAATTAATGCGTATTATCTACTACGTTTATTTCAACTGCACCAGTTTCTGAAAGTAAATCGTGCAATTCTTTTTCGTTTCCATGAACGGCTATTTCCATTAAAAAATGGTCATCTGTTGTTCTTGGATCAGGATTTTCTGCTTTTTTAAATGGCCACATTCTACTACGTAAGTAAAACGTTATTACCATTAAATGCGCTGCAAAGAAAACTGTTAATTCGAACATAATAGGTACGAATGCTGGCATATTTTCTAAGTAGCTAAAACTTGGTTTACCACCAATGTTTTGCGGCCAATCTTCAATCATAATGAAATTCATCATAATAGTTGCTACTGCTAATCCAACACAACCGTACATAAATGAAGCAATTGCTATTCTTGTTGGCGCTAATCCCATTGCCTTGTCTAGTCCATGGACAGGAAATGGTGTATATATTTCTTCAATGTGATGTCTTTTAGCTTTCACTGTTTTAACAGCTGCCATTAACACATCGTCATCGTTATAAATAGCGTGAATTACTTTTGAAGTTTCCATATGCTACTCGTTATTATTATTTTGTTCTTTATTATCGTAATTCGTCACTACTGAAGTTCTAGCATCAGCACCTGTTCCCATTAAAGTTTTACCAGATTCTCTTAAGTTTTTATACTTATCACCAGAAGACTTTAAAATAGTCTTAACTTCTGCTTGCGCAATTACTGGGAATGTTCTTGAATATAATAAGAATAATACAAAGAAGAATCCTATAGTTCCTATAAAAATTCCAATATCTACAAACGTTGGTGAAAACATTGTCCATGATGATGGTAAGTAATCTCTGTGTAAAGATGTTACAATAATTACAAAACGCTCAAACCACATTCCAATGTTTACTACTATTGATATAAAGAATGAGAACATAATACTTGTTCTTAATTTCTTGAACCACATAAATTGTGGAGAGAATACATTACAACTCATCATTAATAAATAAGCCCACCAATATGGTCCTGTTGCTCTATTCAAGAAAGCGTATTGTTCGTATTCTACACCTGAATACCAAGCAACAAATAGCTCTGTTATATATGCTACACCAACTATAGAACCTGTAATCATAATTACAATATTCATTAATTCTATATGTTGTACTGTAATATAATCTTCTAAACTGCACACTTTTCTCATAATAATAAGTAGTGTGTTTACCATTGCAAATCCAGAGAATACTGCTCCAGCAACAAAGTAAGGTGGAAAAATAGTAGTATGCCAACCTGGTATAACAGATGTTGCAAAATCAAAAGATACAATCGTGTGTACAGAAAGCACTAAAGGTGTTGCTAAACCTGCAAGTACTAAAGATACTTCTTCAAAACGTTGCCAATCTTTTGCTCTACCAGTCCAACCAAAACTTAATAAACTATATATTTTCTTTTGGAAAGGCTTAATAGCTCTATCACGTAACATTGCGAAATCTGGTAATAAACCTGTCCACCAAAATACTAATGATACAGACAAATACGTAGAGATTGCAAATACATCCCAAAGTAAAGGTGAGTTAAAGTTCACCCACAACGATCCAAATTGATTTGGTATTGGTAGTACCCAATACGCTAACCATGGTCGACCCATATGAATAACTGGAAATAAACCTGCTTGTACTACTGAGAAAATTGTCATTGCTTCTGCAGAACGGTTAATTGCCATTCTCCATTTTTGACGGAATAATAATAGTACTGCAGAAATTAAAGTTCCTGCGTGACCAATACCAACCCACCAAACGAAGTTAGTAATATCCCAAGCCCATCCTACGGTCTTGTTTAATCCCCAAGTTCCAATTCCGGTAGATATTGTGTAAGCCATACATCCAACTCCCCAAAGGAAAGCTACTAATGCTATAGAGAATACAATCCACCATTGTTTGTTGGCTTTACCTTCTACAGGAGCTGCGATATCTACGGTTACATCGTGATACGACTTATTGCCTGTAACTAAAGGTCTTCTAATAGGTGCTTCGTAATGAGACGCCATAATCCTTTTATAATTGTTCGTTAATTAATCCTTTCTATGCTTTCGTGTTTCTCACTTTAGTATGATACTGAACATTAGGTTTAGTACCAACACTTTCTAATAAATGATACATACGATCGTCTTCTAAAAGTTTTGCAACTTTACTATCTTTATCGTTAATATCTCCAAATACCATTGCTCCATTGCTACAAGCAGATGAACAAGCTGTTTGGAATTCACCATCTTTAATAACACGTCCATCTCTTTTTGCATCAAGAATAGTTTTTTGTGTTTTTTGAATACACATAGAACATTTTTCCATGACACCACGAGAACGTACTGTTACATCTGGATTAATTACCATTCTACCTAAATCGTCATTCATATAGTAATCGAACTCATCGTTCCCATTATAAAGGAACCAATTAAAACGACGCACTTTATAAGGACAGTTATTAGCACAATATCTTGTACCTACACAACGGTTATAAGCCATATGATTTTGACCTTGACGACCGTGTGATGTTGCAGCTACTGGACAAACAGTCTCACAAGGAGCATGATTACAGTGCTGACACATTACTGGTTGAAAGGCTACTTGTGGATTATCTGCAGGGTTTTCTAATTCTCCAAATCCTCCTAAAGAACCATTGTCTCCAAATAAGCCATCGAAACCTTCTTTTTTAGCATCATCAGCTGAAAAAGACTCTTCCGAAGAATAATATCTATCAATACGTAACCAGTGCATATCGCGACTTCTACGTATCTCCTCTTTACCTACAACAGGAACATTGTTTTCTGCATGACAAGCAATTACACAAGCTCCACAACCTGTACAAGCATTTAAATCAATAGATAGGTTAAAGTGATGTCCAATAGAACGATCAAATTCATCCCATAAATCAACTTCTGGAGAGGTGATTTCAACTTCTTCATGGTTTAAAGATACCGTAGGTACTTTATTCCACACCGTTCTATCTTTAGTGTTAAAGACCTCTAATGTTGTTTCTTTAATAATGTCTCCACGACCCATTAAAGTGTTTTGTAATTGCACACAAGCAAACTCGTGCATACCAGCCGCTTTAGTTACAGTTACATTTTGTATATTATTGAAATCTTGGTATAATGCATATGCATTAACACCTGTTTGCATTTCTTCTTTTAAACCTGCTACTTTACCATAACCAAATGCTAAACCAACAGAACCTTTAGCCTGACCTGGTTGAATAATTACTGGAACAGTTAATTTAGTTCCATTTACAGTAACATCTGCATAGCTACCGTTTAAGGCTCCTGTTGCTTCATGTTCATTAACTAAATCTAAAGCTTTAGCATCTGCTGCTGAAACCGTTAAATAGTTGTCCCAAGTAGTTCTTGTAATTGGATCTGGAAATTCTTGCAGCCATGGATTATTTGCTTGTTGTCCATCTCCCATTCCTACTTTAGTATATAAAGTAAGCTCCATCCCATTTGAAGTTGCGCTAGCAGCTAAAGCTCTTGCAGCATTTCCAGAAGTTGTTTCAACGTTATCTTCTGAAACTTCAGTAGTGTTTTCAACTAAACCTCCTGAAACTTTAGATATATAAGAACCATCGTGTAACGCTTGGTTAAATGATGCTCCTCCTAATATTTCTGAATTCCAAAGTGTTTTAATATAATCACTATACTTTTCATCTTTACCATTCCAAAGCAATAATGCATCTTGGAATTGTTTTGTATCGAATAAAGGACGAATTGTTGGTTGAACTAATCCAAAATGACCTTTTTTCAGTTCTACATCTCCCCAACTTTCTAAGTAGTGAGGCGCAGCAGCAATATATTGCGAAGCTGAAGCTGTTTCATCTGCTTTCATTGAAAAAGCAACAGATAATTCTGTATTTTTTAATCCTTCAGCAAAATCTGAAGTATTAGACAATGTATAAAGTGGATTTACACCACTCATAATAACAGCTCCTACTTTACCTGCTTTCATATCAGCAACTAAAGACATTACTGCCTTATCATTTCCTTGTCTTGTCTTAATAGGTTTTTTAGCGTTGAATGCCTTACTATTAAGCTTTTCATTAATTTCTAAAACAACCGTTTGTGCATTTACATCTTGAAGGCCCGTAACTACAACACCTGTACTTCCTGCTTTTCTAAGCTCTGAAGCAGCATCTTGTACAGCCTTATCTATATTTGGTGATAAATTTCCAGAAAAAGCACCACCTACTAATAAACTATGCAATTTTGCTAAAGCTAATTTTTGCTGACTTGGTGTTAAAGGCACACGTTTATCTGCATTTGCTCCAGCTAAAGACATATTAGATTCAAACTGAATATGGCGAGACATTTTTCCGTTTGTTGGAACGCGTCCTTGTGAATATGCCGAATCAAATCCACCACCTTGCCAATCTCCTAAGAAATCTGCGCCAAAGGCAACAATTGTTGCTGCTAGTGAAAAATCATAATCAGCTAAGCCTCTTTCTTTATATTTTGCTTGAAATGCATCTAATGCAGCAGACTCTGAAACAGCGTCATAAACTACATGATTTACATTTCCGTACTTTTCTTTGAATTCTGCAATTAACTTAGACGTTGTTGGACTTGCATATGTTTGTGTTAATAACACAATTTGCTTTCCACTGTCTTTTAATGCATTTAATTTCTGAGTCGTTTCAGAAGTAAAAGCAGACCATGAAATAGCGGCTTCACCTTTCATTGGGCCTTGTACTCTTAAGCTATCATACAAACCTAAAACTGATGCATTAACTCTTGCATTTGCACCACCATTTGTAGTACCAAGATTATTGTTTTCAATTTTAATTGGACGACCTTCTCGAGTTTTTACTAAAACACTTGCAAAATCAAAACCATCTGCAATAGTTGTTGCATAATAATTAGCAACACCTGGAATAATAGAATCTGGCTGTACTACGTAAGGTATTGATTTAATTACTGGTCCTTCACATGCTGCTAAAGAAGCTGCAGCTGTACTAAAACCTACGTACTTTAAGAAATCGCGACGCGTTGTAGAAGATGCCTCTAATGTTTCCTTGTCTCCAAGAAACTCATCATTTGGAATTTCATTTACAAACTCGTTTTGTTTTAGCGCCTCAACAATAGAGCTATCTTTTAGCTCCTCAACACTTTTCCAGTATTTCTTGTTTGATGACATATTATATAATTGGATTACTTCTTAATTTATTTTTTAAAATTTTCCGCTTTAGCGAAAAGAAAAACTATTCTATAGTTAGTAATGACACTTACCACATTCTAATCCACCCATCTGAGCTGCTGTCAACTCCTCAACACCATATTTTTTAGATAGTTGATTGTGAATTTTAGTATAGTATTCATTGTCTTTCACGTTTACATTTGTTTCTCTGTGACAGTTAATACACCAACCCATTGTTAATGGAGCAAATTGATACATAACTTCCATTTCTTCAACTGGACCATGACATGTTTGACATTCTACACCTGCAACAGACACGTGTTGTGAATGATTAAAGTAAGCAAAGTCTGGCAAGTTATGAATTCGTGTCCATTTTACTGGACTCGTTTCACCTGTATATTTTTGTTCTCCGTCATTCCAACCAACAGCTTTGTATAGTTTTTTGATTTCGGAATTATAGTCTACACCATACTCAGCCAATCCTTCAGATTGTGTCTCTGGAGCAACTTCGTATATTGATTTATGACAATTCATACATACATTTAAAGAAGGAATCCCTGATGTTTTACTTACTCTTGCTGAAGAGTGACAGTATTTACAATCGATCCCATTATCTCCTGCATGTATTCTATGTGAATAATGAATTTCTTGAACTGGTTCGTAACCTTGATTAACACCAACTTGCATAAAGTAACCATATACAAAGTAAGCCGAAGCTAATAGGAAGAATATTGCAGTAACTAACACTAAGAATTGGTTTTCTGCAAATGCTTTCCAGATTGGCGTACTTTTTGGCTTTTCTGCAAAAGCAAGACCTTTTTCATCTGCAAAACGACGTAAAGTTTTATTTACTAAAAATAATGCTCCTGCTAATAAGGCGAATAATAATGCTAATGCTCCAAGAATTAATCCGTTTGAAGACGCGTCGTTAGAAGGATTAACTCCTACAGATTGACCAGGAATCACTACTGGCGCTGGAGCTTCAGCAGCCGTGTAAGCCAAAATATTATCGAGATCAGCATCTGCTAATTGCGGAAAAGCAGTCATTGCAGTACCATTATACTCGTTATAAATCTTGTTTGCATAAGCATCTCCAGATTTAACCATGCCAGCACTGTTTTTAATCCATGCGTATATCCATGCTTTATCAAGACCTTCGTCTTCTGCTAAACGATTCTCAACATTACGTAATGCTGGACCTGTCATTTTCTTATCTAATTTATGACAAGAAGCACAGTTAGCATTAAACAATGCTTTACCTGCTGCAACATCTCCATCTTGAGCAGAAAGAGTAGTAGAAAACGCTATTAAAAAAATTAAGCAAAAATGAAGAATATTAAGGCCTAATTTGCGGTGAATCACCTGTTTCATATTATTGATTGAATTTACTTCTAAACTTTGGTACGATTTTTTCATCTATATCTAAAAATACAGTTATAAAAAACTTAGGCAAAAGTAATACTTAAAGTCCATTTTTGAAATCTTAACGAAGTCTTAATTTATAATTTAGAAAAATTCTAAATAAGAAAAAGCCGTTTTCTTTCGTTTAATACTTTTACATTTGCATCAAATATATATTAAATATGAACATTAAATCACTTAAAATCCTTTGTTTATCATTAGGCTTAACGTTTTCAAGCTGTATCGTTTTAGCTCAACAAGGAACTGTTATTGTAAATCAAGATCCTGAGATTACAGCTTTATTAAAGTTAAAAAAACAAATAAATAACGAAGATGAAGATAGTGATCGTTATAAAATTCAGATTTATTCTGGCTCAAGAGCTAAAGCTGAAAGTACAGAAAATAGTTTTGATGGCGCTTATAATTCTTGGTCTTCAAAATTGGTATACGAAACACCAAACTACAAAATTTGGGTTGGTAGTTTTAGAACAAGACTAGAAGCTGACAAAGCATTAAAGAAAATAAAAAATAAGTTTCCAAGCGCTTTTATTTTTAAGCCGAAGAAGAGGACTTAAGATGGTATTAAAGTAGATGTTTATAATTTAATATTCATATTTCCAAAACGAAGTGTTTTTAGAGTATAAAAATATAAAAAACTGTTTTCAATTACTTGAAAGCGGTTTTTTGTTTCTATAAATTTAGAGATTATTTGACTTAGTTTTTATTACAATAACCAATTATTAAAATTAGAATTAAGGCTATAGGGTTATATATTAAACACAATGGTTTTTTTGTGTTTTCTTCAAACAGATGTTTCTCAAATCAAATTCTAAAACTACAGAATTGAAAAGTTAAAAAAACATTGAAACTAACAAAATTACGTTAATAGAAAAGCCGTTTTCAATTACTTGAAAACGGCTTTTCGTTTTATAAATTATTCACTTTGCTCTGAATGATAAAGCAAAATAGTTTAAATCTTATTATTTAAGCTTCTTCTTAACTTCTACTTCATGGAAAGCTTCTATTACATCGCCTTCTTTAATGTCGTTGTAATTTTTAACTTGCATACCACAATCGTATCCTTTACCAACTTCTTTAACATCATCTTTAAATCGTTTTAAAGAATCTAATTCGCCTGTGTAAACTACAACTCCGTCACGTATTAAACGTATTTGAGAGTTTCTGTAAATTTTACCATTCATTACCATACAACCTGCAATACTTCCAATTTTAGTAACCTTAAAGATTTCTCTAATTTCTGCAGTACCAGTAATTTCTTCTTTAAGCTCTGGAGATAACATACCTTCCATTGCATCTTTAAGATCATTAATAGCATCGTATATAATTGAGTAAGTTCTAATATCGACTTCTTCTCTATCTGCAATAACTCTTGCATTTCCAACAGGACGCACATTAAACCCGATAATAATCGCATCTGAAGCAGTTGCTAATAATACATCACTTTCTGTAATAGCTCCAACACCTTTATGTAAGATATTTACTTGAATTTCTTCAGTAGAAAGTTTCTGGAAAGAGTCTGTTAACGCCTCAACAGAACCATCAACATCACCTTTAAGAATAATATTTAATTCTTTAAATGTACCTAATGCGATACGACGACCAATTTCTGCAAGTGTTAATGTTTTAGTAGTACGAACATCTTGCTCACGTTGTAACTGCATACGTTTTGTTGCAATTTGCTTCGCTTCACGCTCATCTGCAAATACATTAAATTTATCACCAGCTTGTGGTGCGCCATCTAATCCTAATATTGATACAGGAGTAGAAGGACCAGCAGATAGAACATCATGTCCACGTTCATCTTGCATTGCTTTAATCTTACCACTGTTTTTACCTGCTAATACATAGTCACCTACTTTAAGTGTTCCTGCTTGAACTAATATTGTTGACACATAACCACGACCTTTGTCTAAGAATGCTTCAACTACTGTTCCTATTGCTGGTTTATTTGGGTTTGCCTTAAGCTCTAATAATTCTGCTTCTAGCAATACTTTTTCTAATAATTCTTTTACACCAGTTCCTACTTTTGCTGAAATATCATGAGATTGAATTTTCCCTCCCCAATCTTCAACTAAAAGATTCATTTGTGCTAAACCTTCTTTAATCTTTTCAGGATTAGCGTCTGGCTTATCTATTTTGTTAATTGCAAATACAATTGGGACTCCTGCTGCTTGAGCATGAGAAATTGCTTCTTTTGTTTGCGGCATGATGTCATCATCTGCTGCTGCTACAATAATTGCAATATCTGTTACTTGAGCACCACGTGCACGCATGGCTGTAAAGGCCTCGTGACCTGGAGTATCTAAAAATGCGATTTTTTGACCATTTTCTAATTCTACACCATATGCTCCAATATGTTGTGTTATTCCACCAGACTCTCCTGCGATTACGTTTTCTTGACGAATGTAATCTAGAAGTGATGTTTTACCATGATCTACGTGTCCCATTACTGTTACAATAGGTGCGCGTTCAACTAAATCTTCGGGCTTATCCTCTACTTCAACAATTGAATCCTCAATATCTGCTGTTATAAACTCTACTTTATATCCAAATTCTTCAGCTACGATAGTTAATGTTTCAGCATCTAAGCGCTGATTCATTGTCACCATCATACCAAGAGACATACATGCTGAGATAATTTGAGTGACCTGTACATCCATCATCGTAGCAACTTCGCTTGAAGTAACAAACTCTGTTACTTTAAGAATTTTGCTTTCTGCTGCTTCGATTTGCTCATCGATTTCAGTCTGCTCTCTATGCTTATCTCTTTTATCTCTTCTATTTTTAGCTCCTCTACCTTTGTTAGATTTTCCTTGTAATTTTTCAAGTGTTTCTCTTACTTGTTTTTTCACATCCTCCTCAGTAGGTTCCGCTTTTACGATAGGAGCACGACGACCTTGTCCAGGTTTCCCTTTAAATCTATCGTTTCCACCACGAGTATTCCCTCCTCGGTTACCTGTTGTACTTGGTCTATTATCACCTGGCTTAGAGATACGACGACGCTTTTTCTTGTTAGCATCATCACCTTTTTTAACAACCTCTTTCTTTTTCTTAGGCTTATTAAATTGAGATAAATCAATCTTTTCACCTGCTATTTTAGGTCCAGATAATTTTTGATATTTTGTTTCTACTGTTTCTGGCTCATTACTTACCTCTGCAGGAGCAACTTCTTCAGTAGAAGTTTCTTTATCAGTTTTTTTAGTATCTGCTTTAGGAGTTTCTACTTTTGGAGCTTCAACTTTATTAGGCGTAGATTCTTTTTTAGCTTCAGTTTTAACTGGAGTTTTAGTTTCTGTTTTTTCTTCCTTTTTAGGAGCTTCGACTTTAACCTCTTTAACTTCCTTTTCTTCTACTTTAGGCGCTTTCTTTTTAGGATCTAAATCGATTTTACCAACTTTTTTAGGTCCAGCAAGTATTTTAGCCGCTTTAACAACTTCCTCTGCTTTAGCTTTGGCTATTGCTGCTTTGGCATCCTCTTCTTTTCGCTTAGCTTCTAATTCTTGCTCACGTTTAACACGTAAATCTTCCTTTTCTTTAAGCTTAGCTTCACTAACAGCTTGAGACTTTACCTTCTTACCAGCATCTGTTTGAAATTCATCTGAAAGCACCTTGTAAGTTGCTTCAGAAATTTTCGTAGTCGGACGCTTCTCTACCTCGACACCTTTGGAATCTAAAAATTCCACAGCGCGATCTAGAGAGATGTTAAGCTCACGTAGTACCTTATTTAATCTAATCGTTTCAGCCATAAATTGCCTTTACCTTAATTTTACTCAAATATATGTTAATCTTCGAATTCTTCCTTAAGAATTCTTATAACATCTAATATTGTTTCTTCTTCTAAGTCTGTTCTTTTTACTAAATCTGCAACATCTTGTTCTAAAATACTTTTTGCTGTATCTAAACCTGCTTTGCTAAATTCTTTAATTACCCAGCCTTCTATTTCATCAGTGAATTCTCTTAATTCAACATCTTCTTCTGCACCTTCTCTAAATACATCAATCTCGTATCCCGTAAGTTGCCCAGCTAAACGGATATTGTGACCTCCACGACCAATAGCTTTACTTACCTCTTCTGGTTTTAAGATAGCCTCTGCACGTTTATTTTCTTCATCAATTTTTATTGATGTTACACGTGCTGGGCTTAATGCTCTTGTAATGTATAATTGCAAGTTACTAGTATAGTTAATTACATCTATATTCTCATTTCCTAATTCGCGAACAATACCATGAATTCTAGAACCTTTCATACCAACACAAGCTCCAACAGGATCAATTCTATCATCGTAAGAATCTACAGCTACTTTAGCCTTTTCTCCTGGAATTCTTACTACGTTTTTAATAGTAATTAAACCATCGAATACTTCAGGTATTTCAGATTCAAATAATTTTTCTAAAAACTTAGGTGACGTACGCGACATAATAATCGCAGGCTTGTTACCTTTAAGCTCAACGCTATCAATAATACCTCTTACATTGTCTCCTTTACGGAAAAAATCTGATGGTATCTGCTTGTCTTTTGGTAATATTATTTCGTTCCCTTCGTCATCTAATAAAATAACTGCTCTGTGACGAATATGATGAACCTCTGCTGTATATAAACTTCCTTCAAGCTCTTTAAAGTGCTTAAAGATGTTAGTATTATCGTGTTCGTGAATTTTAGAAATTAAATTTTGACGTAATGCTAAAATAGCACGACGACCAAGGTCTATAAGCTTAACCTCTTGCGAAACATCTTCACCAACTTCAAAATCTGGTTCAATCTTTCTAGCAGCTGTTAAAGAAATCTCTTGATTTGGCTCTTCTACTTCTCCATCTGCAACTACAATTCTATTTCTCCAAATCTCTAAATCTCCTTTATCTGGATTTATAATAATATCGAAGTTATCATCATCACCAAACTTCTTCTTTAATGCATTTCTAAAAACATCCTCTAAAATTGCCATTAGCGTAACACGATCGATTAATTTATCGTCTTTAAACTCTGAAAATGACTCAATTAACGCTATATTTTCCATTATTCTACTGAATTAAAATTTTATCACAACTTTTGCTTCTACAATATCGTTGAAAGCTATTTTTGCTTTTTTCTGAACCGTTACTTTACCTTTTCCAACAGGTTTTGGCTCTCTAGCTTTCCATGTCAACTCTATACCTTCATCTGAAACATTTATTAACTCTGCTTCAATATTTTCGGTTTGTGTTCTTACTTCTAACGTTCTACCAACGTTTCTTTTAAATTGTCTTGGCAGTGTTAAAGGCGCAGCTGCTCCAGCTGAAGCTACTTCTAAAGAAAAATCATATTCCTCTCTATCTATATTATGCTCGATTGCTCTACTAATAAAGATACAATCTTCTACTTTCACACCATTATCTCCATCGATAATTATGTTTATTGCTTGCTCGCCAGAAATAGTGAAATCGATTAAATACAAATCGGCTCTCTCCTCCAAGGCATCGTTCAATAAATCTGTTACTGTGGTGTTAAACATTTTTAAGTATAAAAAGAGCGGACTTTTCGTCCGCTCACATTCATTATTTCTTACAACGCTGCAAATATACATAGTTTTTATTAATTTTCATAGAAAACTAAAGCAGACTTTTACTTTTGCTAAAAAAAACCGCTTTTATGTGCTAAATTTTCTAGTATACTGCGATTCTATTTCATTAAAATAAAATATCCTATTACCTCCTTAAAGGCAAAGGTTTTAACTAAAATCTGTAAAATATTATAGTCTAGGTTTTTAAAAGTCCTTTTTTTTTATTAGATTTAAGTACTTCTTAAACACAACTAATTATGAAAAAAATTCTTGTTCCGACTGACTTTTCTACAGAAGCAGAAAACGCTATTAAAGTAGCTGCACAGCTGTCTAAAAAACACAATTGTGAGCTTATTTTGCTCCACATGTTAGATTTACCTTTAACGCACATTAGTAAAGAAGCTCCAGCTGATTTACCAGAAGCCGTTTACTTTATGAAACTTGCCCACAAGCAATTTGAAGATGTTATGTCTAAAGACTATTTAAATGACATTACCGTAACAGAAATGGTAGATTTTCATGATATTTCTACAGGAATTTTAGAAACTTGTAAATCTCATGATATCGATTTAATAGTTATGGGATCTCATGGTTCTAGCGGACTTAAAGAAATGTTTATTGGCTCTAATGCTGAAAAAATAGTGCGTACATCTGAAAAACCTGTTCTAGTAATTAAAAACGAGCACGACGATTTTAATATTGAAGAGTTTGTTTTTGCTTCAGATTTTGAAAACGACAATAGAGAAACCTATAAACAAGCTGCAAAACTAGCTGAAGCTTTTAATGCGAAAATTCATTTGCTTATGGTAAATACTGTTGCTAATTTTAAAACAACAGCACGTGCTAAAGTGAAAATTCAAGAATTTATTGAAGGTACAAATTTCACAAACTACACCACAAATATATATAATGATGAAACTGTAGAAAAAGGTATTCTAAACTTTTCGCACATTATTGATGCAGATCTTATAGGTATTAGCACACATGGAAGGCAAGGTATTGCTCATTTTTTAAACGGAAGCCTAAGTGAAGACCTTGTAAACCATGCAAAAAGACCTGTTATTACGTTTAAGATTTAATTATAAAATATCAACATAATATTATTAACCTCCTGAATACTCCTTTTCAAAACAACCTAAGGAAGCGAGTCTATTATGTTTTTACTGTTAACAAACACCAGTAAAAATTACAAACACCAAGTTAAAAAAACATCTAAAACCAAAAAATCCTAACACATAAAATGCGTTAGGATTACTTTGTTGGCCCACTAGGTCTCGAACCTAGACTCTTCAGTACCAAAAACTGACGTGTTACCAGTTACACCATAGGCCAATATTCTGTAACAGGTTGCAAATTTAAAACAAAGTTTTATTTGCGCAAGTATTTTAAGGTAAAATAATTTTTATTTTTCATCTTTTTTTTTAAAACATAGTTAACAAACTAATAATGAAGCATTATTACTAAAATTTCTTAGGAAAATTTTATCATTCTATTTTCATATTTATTAGTAAATTCGCCTAAAATTAAACAAATCACGTGTATGACGTCTTCAAATTTTAAAAAATGGAACAATATCTTAGGATGGTTCGCTTTTTTAATTGCTTTAATAACTTACAGTTTAACAGTAGAACCAACAGTTAGTTATTGGGATGCTGGTGAGTATATTTTAACCTCTGCAAAGCTTCAGGTTGGTCATCCACCAGGAGCTCCTTTATTCCAAATGCTAGGTGCCTTTTTCTCAACATTCGCCATGTCTCCAGAAAACATTGGACTTATGCTTAATATGTTGAGCGCTGTTTCTAGTGCATTTACTATTTTGTTTATGTTTTGGAGTATTTCATTATTGCTTCAAAAAATGATTTCTTCTGAAGAATTTACCACCTCTAAATCCTATGCTATTCTAGGAAGCGCTTTAGTTGGTAGTTTAACGTTTACATTTACAGACTCTTTTTGGTTTAACGCTGTTGAAACCGAAGTGTATGCAATGGCAACTTTATTAATGGCTATTTTATTTTACTGCGCTTTACGTTGGGATTTCGATATGCACAACCCTAGAGGCAATCGTTGGTTAATTCTTATTGCATTTATTATTGGGCTCTCTTTTGGTGTACACTTTATGGGATTATTAACCATTCCTGCAATTGGGTTAATTTATTACTTTAAAAATTACAATACGGTAACTATTAAAAATTTTATAATTGCTAACGTAGTTTCGGTTGCTGTTCTATTATTCATTTTTAAATTACTAGCTCCAAATATTTTAAGATTCTTTAGTGTATTGGAAATTTTCTTTGTTAACACTATTGGTTTACCTTTTAACTCTGGATCAATAATCGCAGGAATTTTATTGGTAGCTGCAATTTATTTCAGCTTAAAATACACAAAAGAAAAAGGATATAGACATATTAATACCGGAATTCTATGTATAACTTTTGTTGTTATTGGTTTCTCTTCTTGGCTTATGCTACCTATTCGTGCAAATGCAGATGTGGTAATTAATGAAAATAATCCGTCGAGTGCTAGAGAGCTTTTAGCTTACTATAATTTAGAGCAATACCCAAAAACACACTTGTTTTACGGCCCATTATTTACAGATCAATATGCTTCACTAAACGGCAATAAAGAAGATGCTTATACTGATGACAAGCCTAAATACGAAAAAAATTTAGAGCAAGGGAAATATGTAATTGTTAACGATTACAAAGATGCTGTACAGAATTATAATTACGATCATGCTGCACTTTTACCAAGAATGTGGAGTGGTGAACATGCAGAAAACTATATGTTATTTTCAGGTTTTCTAGATTACACTGTAAAGGAGAAATTTAATGTTGATCCGTTTACTCATAAAAAAATTGCTGCTTTTATTGAGAAATACCAACAAGATCAATTAACAGAGCGAGAGTATGATGAATTCATGTCTCTTTATGGCGATAAGTTAAATGTCGCTATGAGTCCAAGTATTCAAAAAGATGTCGCTTTTATAAACCAATTTAAAAATGAAGTTGCCCAAGGAAATGTTGATTACGAAGGCTACCATAGGTTTTTAAAACAGTATGGTCAAGAATATTTAGATATTGAAAAACCTTCTTTTTTAAGCACTACAACATATTTATTTCAATACCAATTAGGCTACATGTATTGGCGTTATTTTATGTGGAATTTCACAGGACGACAAGACGATATTCAAGGTGAATATAATAATCATGGTAATTGGATAAGTGGTATTGACTTTGTAGATGAGATGCATTTAGGTCAGTCTCAAGATAATTTACCAAGCGACGTAAAAAATAATAAAGCTAGAAACACTTACTTTTTTCTTCCGTTAATTTTAGGACTAATTGGGTTGTTTTTCTTATTTAATAAAGACAAGAAAACATTTTGGGTACTTTTGGTATTCTTCCTATTTACAGGAATCGCGATACAAGTATACACCAACGTAAGACCTTTTGAACCTCGTGAACGTGACTACTCAGTGGTTGGTTCGTTTTACGTTTTTGCTATTTGGATAGGCTTTAGTGTTTATGGTATTTTCGAATTCTTTAAAAACAAAGTAAAAGGCACCGCATTACCATTAGCAATTACTGGACTATGCTTACTAATAGCTCCTTTAGTTTTAGCCGTAAATAATTGGGATGACCATGACAGATCTGGAAAATATACTGCCTTATCTATGGCTAAAAAATATCTAGATTCTTGTGGTGAAAACGCCATTCTATTCTCCATTGGAGATAACGATACGTTTGCACTATGGTATGCTCAAGAAATTGAAAACTATAGAACAGATGTTCGTGTTGTAAATACTAGTTTATTTCAAACAGATTGGTATATAGACCAAATGAAGCGGAAAGCTTATGAGAGTGATCCTGTGCCATCGCAATTAACACACGATCAATACAAATATGGTACACGAGATTATATAATGAAACGTACCTATTATCAAGATCCTAAAACCGACGAAATAAGACCAACATTTAGTCGCGATACTTTATTAATTAAAGAGTTTTTAGATTTTGTTTCTAGCGATAATCCTAAAACAAAATTTAAGCGTATTATCCAATTACAGGATGAAGATGTGACTCAATATCCTTCACAATTACTAAACACTAACTATTTTCCAGTAGAAAATATCCGTATTCCTGTTAATAAAGAAAACGCTATTAAATATGGTATCGTTAAGGAAAAGGATGCCGATTCTATAGTTGATTTTATAGATATTAAAATTGAAGAAAGTGCTATTTACAAACAACGTTTATTAATGCTAGACATAGTTGGAAATAACGATTGGAAACGCCCTATTTACTTTACAGGCGGTGCTTTTGGAGAAGACGATTATATATGGATGAAAGACTACCTTCAACTTGATGGAATGGTTTACAAACTCGTACCAATAAAAACACCAACAGATCGTGCGAATCCTTTTGATATGGGACGTGTAGATAGTGATTTTATGTACGACAAAGTTAAAGCTTGGGATTGGGGAAATAGTGGTAGTGACGACATTTACCATGATCCAGAAACTCGTAAAAACTCTATTACTTACAGAGGAAACCTTGCGCGTTTAATGGAGAAATTAATTCAAGAAAAGAAATTAGATAAAGCTGAAAACATAGCAGACATTGCTATGGAAAATATGCCAGTAGATAAATTTGGATATTATACTTTACTAGAACCTTACATAATTGGTTACTACGAAGTTGGCTCTAAAGATAAAGCAAGACAATTATTTAAAGATGTTGCTGTAAAATACCAAGAAAATTTAACATATTACAGTGAATTATCTCGTGCTAACCAAATGAAAAATGCACAAGAAATCTTTACAGACATAGAGCGCTATAGAGCTCTTATTGTTGTTTTAGTAAAATACGATGAAGATTTCGCTGAAAAAGAGTTTATGACCTTTGATAATTACCAAAACTTATTTGAGAAAATATTTCCAAGTGAAAGACCTCAACTAAAAGAGGAACGCGATATCAATAGAGATAGTAGTATTCCTACTATCGAACCAATTAAAGCAGAAACAGAAGAGTAAACATGCAATTTATTCCTGCTAAAATACCGCAATTTATAAAACGAATATTCCCAAACTATGTTTGGGATTTTTCGTCTAAAGACAAAGTTTTATATCTTACTTTCGATGATGGTCCAACACCCGAAATCACCCAGTGGACGCTAAACACACTTAAGCAATACAATGCTAAAGCTACTTTTTTTTGTATTGGAAATAATGTAGCCAAAAACCCTGAACTATTTCACGCTGTTTTAAAGGAAGGACATAGTATTGGAAACCACACACAAGATCATGTTAAGGGTTGGAAAACTTCAACAAAAAAATATTTAGAAAACGTTACTGAAGCTGAAACTATAATTAACAAGAAATTAGAAAGCAGCCAAGTAAAACTTAGCTTATTTAGACCTCCTTTTGGCCAATTAAATAATAGCCAAGGCAAAGCTATAATACAATTAGGTTATAAAATAATTATGTGGAGTGTTGTCGCTTTCGATTGGGAACAAAAAATACCGAAAGAACAATGCTTAAAAAATGTAATTAATAAAGCTTCAACTAAAAACAACATAATAGTGTTTCATGATAGTATTAAAGCATCAAGAAATATGAAATATGCGCTTCCAAAAGTATTAGAGCATTTTAGTAAAAAGGGTTATGTTTTTAAGGCAATCACAGTTTAAACAAAATCTTGAACCAAAGCTATTAAAGTCTTTGCATTTTGTTCTCCACTTTGTCGCCATTTCATTTCTCCATCTTTATAAATAATTAAAGTTGGTAAATTTTTAACTCGTAAAGCTTCAGATAGCTCTTTGTTTTTATCCACGTCGATCTTAATAACTCTAGCTTTATCACCTAGTGCAGCTGCAACATCTCGTAATACAGGATGCATAGCTGTTGATTCTTCATTCCATTCTGTAAAAAAATCTAGTAAAACTGGAATTTCTACATCGATTAATTCTCCAAATTTTGACATTTCTTAATGTATTAGTTTAAAATGGTTTGTGAACTTGATTCTGCCTTTTTTTTTTACCTACAAAATTCACATTTCAAGTTCTAATTTTATTCCTTTTTAAAAACGTAACGATGCTATGTTTTTAAAACAGAATCTCATTACAACTTGAAAGCCAAACTTTTCGGTTTAAAACAAAAAGCAAAAACAAGTTCATTGTAAATCTACAATTTTTTAACAACTTATAAATTTAACTCTTTTAATATAAAAGAAGTTTAGGCAACTTTCGTGCCTTTTTTAAGCTCTATCACAGTAATTTCTGGCCAGATACCTATACGACCTGGAAATGCTAAATAACCAAAACCTCTATTTACATGTAAAAACTTACCTGCTACCTCGTATAATCCAGCCCATTTTGGATAACGGTATTTTACAGGGCTCCATTTAATACCCAACGATGGAACTTCTATTCCAAACTGCATTCCATGAGTATGTCCTGCTAAAGTTAAATGAATATGTTTTTCGAAATCAATTACATTAGTTTCATCTGTAACGACGTCGTGCTTATTTTGGTCTGTTTTATTGAGCTCCATTTCAGCATAATCAAAATGCGATGGATCGTGAGACATTAATATATTAAAATCGTTTTCTCCTATAGTTTTGGTTGCTTCTTTTAAGCTTCCGCGTTTAGGAAAATGTCTCGATGCTCCCCAATTTTCTACACCAAGAATATTAATAAACTGTCCATTACGTTCTATTCTTCGGTTGTCGTTCATAATTAAATCGAAACCTAATTTTTCTTGAATTTCTTCAAATTGACGCTGGTTTTCATCATTTAAGGTTTTATCATTTCCGTAGGCATAATAACCATAATCGTGATTTCCCATAACAGCGAATTTTCCGTCTTTAGCTTTTAGTTTTCCAAAAACATTAATCCAATTATTCATTTCTTCAGCCTTAGTGTTTACCAAATCTCCAGTAAATAAAATGGTATCACTTTCTTGTTCATTTATTAAATCTATTCCATAAGTAATCTTCTCTTTACTCTCCAAACTTCCTGAATGTATATCGCTAATCTGGGTAATGGTGTAACCATCGAAAGCGGCTGGTAAGTCTTCAAAATAAAGCGCATGTTTAATTACTTTATAATTATACTTTCCTTTAAAAACACCATAAAGAATAGAAGTAAACGGTATCGCGGCTAATCCTAAGGCTATTTTAGATACAAAACCTCGCCTACTAGTAGAATAAGCGATGTCTTCTGGACTAGCTTTTGAAAGCTTATTAATTAAACTTAAAGCTCCTCTCACAATGTCTTCACCAAACATAAAGAGTATTAAAATAAGCTTAGGTATAAAAAGCATAAACAAAAAAGCCACGGCATAACCATGCTCATGTGTAAAGCTTTCACCTCGTACAAAATTAGAATAGCGATAAACAAAATTACCCACAACATAAGCACTCGCTAACCAGTAGACTAAATAAATGATATAATTTTTGGTAAGCGTTCTAACAGCTTGAAAAGCATAGAAATCTAATACCATAATAATTAAAACAAGAATAATCCAGCGCAACATAAAGTCAATTTTTTGTGTAAATATATTAATTGTAAAACCGAGTTATCTTACTAATTTGTTAAACGTTTTAATTATTATGGTATTATCTCCTCTTTCTTTGTAACACTTAACGCTATTTAACGTAAAAGAAAAGGCTTAACAATTTTTCGGTTTTCATTTTAGTATCTTAGGTTTTTAAATTTAGTAATCTATTTTTTTAATGAGATACACAACGACCTTAATTTTTTGCTTATTTCTATTGTTAACCAACTGCAAAAATAAAGACAATACAACTTCTGCTACAAAAGACAAGTCATTAATTTCTTACGTAAATCCATTTATTGGGACTGGTGGACATGGGCACACTTATCCTGGCGCAACCATGCCTTTCGGGATGATGCAATTAAGCCCAGACACACGTTTCGATGGTTGGGATGGTTGTTCTGGCTACCATTATAGTGATAATGAAATCTACGGGTTTTCCCACACACACCTAAGCGGAACAGGCGTTAGCGATTATGGTGATATTTTAATAATGCCAACAAACTCGCAAACTTTTAATAATGGAGCTAATACTTCGTCAAGCTCAGCGCAAGTTGAAAAAGGTTACAAATCTAAATTCTCGCATGCTAATGAAGTTGCAGAACCTGGTTTTTACAAAGTACATTTAGACGATACAAATATTGATGTAGAATTAACCGTTTCTAAACGTAGTGGGATTCATAAATATAAATTCCCTTCTAACGCAAACCAATTCGCTATTGTAGATTTAATGCATAGAGATAAAGTTTTAGATGCTAAAATTGAAAAAGTCTCTGAAACCGAAATTGTTGGTTACCGTTTTTCTGATGCTTGGGCAAAAGACCAACGTTTATACTTTGTAATAAAAACATCGCATCCTTTTAATGATGTGTTACAATCTCCTTCTAAAACAGGAATACCTGGAGCACAAAAAATAGCATTAAATTTTAGAAACCCAAACAATGATCCTGTTTATATTAAAGTTGGAATTAGTGCAGTTGATATAGAAGGAGCAAGAAAAAATCTAAAAGGTGAGATTGGAGAACAAACCTTTGAGCAAGTAAAAAAAACTGCTCAAGATTTCTGGGAAAAGCAATTAGAAAAAATAGTTATTGAAAGCGACAATATAAACAATAAAACTAATTTTTACTCGTCTATGTATCATGTAGCTTTAGCTCCAAACCTATACCAAGATGTAGATGGAAGATATCGTGGTATGGATTTAGAAATTCATAAATCTAAAAATTTCGATTATTATACTGTGTTCTCCCTTTGGGATACCTATCGTGCTACACACCCACTTTACACTATTATTGAGCAAAACAAAACCAACGATTTTATAAATACTTTTCTAGCAAAGTACGATGAAGGTGGCATTATGCCAATTTGGGATTTAAGTGCTAATTACACTGGTTGCATGATTGGATATCATGCTGTACCAGTTATTGCAGATGCTTATTTAAAAGGTATTCGTGGTTACGACGAAAACAAAGCAATGGAAGCAATGTTACATAGCGCTACTCGCGATAAACTCGGCTTAAAAAGTTACAAAGAGTTTGGTTTTATTCCTGTAGAAAAAGAAAGCGAATCGGTTTCTAAAACTTTAGAATATGCTTACGACGATTGGACAATTGCTGAAATGGCAAAGGCCATGAATAAAAACGAAGCTTATAAAGAGTATACAAAAAGAGCACAAAACTATAAGAACGTTTTCGATCCAGAAACACAATTTATGCGAGGTCGTTTTCGTAATACCTGGTTTACTCCTTTCGATCCTTACGAAGTCAATTTTAATTATACCGAAGCTAATGCTTGGCAATACAGTTTTTACGTGCCTCAAGACATTTCTGGATTTACCAATTTACTTGGCGGAAAAGATAAATTAGAAGCCAATCTAGATAAGTTATTTGTTGCCAAAGGCGAAACTTCTGGTCGACATCAAGTAGATATTACAGGTTTAATTGGGCAATATGCACATGGAAACGAACCGAGTCACCACATGGCTTATTTGTACAATTTCGTTAACAAACCACATAAAACACAAGAAAAAGTACATCAAATTTTAACCGAGTTATATACTAATACGCCAGATGGCATTTCAGGAAATGAAGATTGCGGACAAATGAGTGCATGGTATATTTTTAGTTCCATCGGTTTTTATCCTGTAACACCAGGAAGCAATCAATATATTATTGGAACACCTTTATTTAACAAAGCAACTTTTAACTTAGAAAGTGGAAAAACGTTTACTGTTTCTGCTGAAAATTTAAGCGATACAAACATCTATATAGCGTCTGCAACTTTAAATGAAAAACCATACAATCAATCTTATATTTCTCATGAAAACATAATGAATGGTGGAACACTTCATTTTAAAATGAAAGGCTCTCCTACAAATTGGGCAACTAAAGACCACGAAGTTCCAGAAACTAAAATTGAAGATCATATTATTATTACGCCTCCATTTATTTCGAAAGGAGAGACTGCTTTTAAAAGTGAAACTAGAGTTGAATTACAAAGCAATACAAAAGATGCTTCAATTTATTATTCTGAAAACAATTCTGATTTCAAAACATACGATAAACCATTTACTCTTTCTGAAGCTGTAACCTTAAAAGTCTATTCAGAATTAAACGGAACAAAAAGCAAAACGATAACTACATCTTTCTTTAAAATAGATCCTAATTTATCTATTAAATTAGACTCAGAATATGCTAACCAATATAATGCAGGTGGAAACAATGCTTTAATAGATGGTATTATGGGTACTCAAGATTTTAGAACAGGAACTTGGCAAGGTTATTTTGATTCAGATTTAATAGCTACTGTAGATTTAGGAAGCAGCAAATCCGTAAACTTCATTAAAGTTAATTTTTTACAAGACCAACGTTCTTGGATTTTTTATCCAACAGAGGTTTCATGTTTAGGATCTAATGATGGTATTAATTTTTCTATAATTGATGGATTAATAAAAATGAGCAACAGCACTGCATCTGAAGCTATTGAAATTAAAACTGCATATTTTAAACAGATTCCCAAAAAGTATCGTTTTATTAAAGTGATAGCACAAAAACTAGGTCAGCTCCCAAAATGGCACTTAGGCTATAAAGACAATGGGAGAAGCTGGTTGTTTGTAGACGAAATTATCATTAAATAACTATACAAAAACCATACAAAGAGCCTAAAACACAAAACTAAAAACTAATTTTATTTACATTTAGGCAAACTAAAAACTAACATGAACCAACAAAAGTCTTACCGCTCATCATTTATTTTACTAACGGCCTTATTCTTTCTTTGGGGATTTATCACCGTTTTGGTAGACTCTTTAGTTCCAAGATTACGAGAACTATTTACACTTAGTTATTCTCAAGCAATATTAGTTCAATTCGCTTTTTTTGGAGCTTACTTTATATTATCTGTTCCTGCCAGTTATATCTTATCTAAAATTGGTTATAAAAAAGGAATTATCCTTGGTTTACTAACGATGGCTTTTGGTTGTTTGTTATTTTATCCCGCAGCCTCTTATCGTGAGTTTGGAATCTTTCTTATAGCCTATTTTATTTTAGCTGGTGGAATCACAATTTTACAAGTGGCAGCAAACCCATATGTTGCTGTTTTAGGTAGTGAAGATGGTGCATCAAGTCGATTAAACTTATCACAGGCTTTTAACTCTTTAGGTACTGCAATTGCTCCTGCTGTTGGTGCTTTATTTATTTTAAGTGATACTATTAAAACCAAAGATGAAATAGCTTCACTTACTGGTACTGCTAAAGATACTTATTTAGCTACAGAAGCTTCTGCTGTACAAAAGCCATTTTTAGGCTTAGCTGTTTTTATTATTTCGATTGCAGTGTTCTTTTTATTTACAAAATTGCCTAAACTAATTGGCGAAAAATCTACAGGTACTTATGCTGGTGCTTTTAAACAAAAAAATTTAATGCTAGGTGTGCTTGGTATTTTCTTTTACGTTGGAGCAGAAGTTTCTATTGGTAGTTTTTTAGTAAACTATTTTCAGGATATGAATATGGTACCCATAATTAGAGAAAGCAACTCTTTAATGAATATTGCAAACACCGTTGCAAGTGTGTTTTTTAAATCTCTTGAAGGAGCAGACAACAAAGCATTACTTGGCATTTTTGTGATTTTCTATTGGTCTGGAGCTATGATAGGTCGTTTTGTAGGCACCTACCTTACCAAGATAATGAAACCAGGAAAAGTATTAAGTATCTTTGCTTCAATAGCTATTTTATTAATTATTATTTCTATAAGTACTACAGGCTTATTATCTATGTGGAGTATTCTTGCAGTTGGTTTATTTAACTCGATAATGTTTCCAACAATATTTGCTTTGGCAATTAATGGTATTGGAGAACTTAAACCAAAAGCTTCTGGATTGTTATGTATGGCAATTGTAGGAGGTGCAATTATTCCACTAATATGCGGTAGTTTAATAGATTCTATAGGATTTAAATTAGCCTTTTTATTTATTACTATTTGCTACGGCTACATATTATACTATGGCTATAGAAACTCAAGAAAGTTAATGTCATGAACAGAAGGAAATTTCTAAAAAACGCAACCTTATCTACCGCTAGCTTGGCAGTTAGCACCACACTAATTAGCTGTGCTGAAGATTCTAAAATTAAAAAGCCAGTTAACACTACTAAAGGAACAAGCTCTTTTCCATTGGTTATTGCAACTTGGGATGTTAAAAATGCTACCGAAGCTGCTTATAAAGTTTTAGAAAAAGGAGGAAATGCTTTAAATGCAGTTGAAGCTGGTTGTCGTATTGAAGAAGCTAACGAAAAAGGACAATCCGTAGGAAAAGGTGGCTTGCCAGATCGTGATGGAAATGTGACTTTAGATGCTTGTATTATGGATAAAAATGGAAACTGTGGTTCTGTCGTTTATCTTCAAAATGTAACACATGCAATCTCTGTTGCAAGAAGTGTTATGGAAAACACACCACATGTTATGTTAGCCGGAAAAGGCGCAGAACAATATGCTTACTCAATCGGTTTAAAAAAAGAAAATCTGTTAACAGATACCTCTAAAAAAGCTTGGGAAACATGGAAAATAGAAGCTAAATACAAACCCATTATTAATATAGAAAATCACGATACTATTGGTATGATTGCCATCGATAAAAATGGTGATATAGCTGGTGCTTGCACAACAAGCGGATTAGCTTATAAAATGGGCGGACGCGTTGGCGACTCTCCAATTATTGGTGCTGGACTATTTGTAGATAATGAAGTTGGTGGCTGTGTTGCTACAGGACTTGGTGAAGAGGTTGTAAAAACGGTTGGTAGCTTTTTAGTTGTAGAGCTTATGCGACAAGGTAAAACACCTCAAGAAGCTTGTGAAGAAGCTATTGGCAGAATAGTAAACAAACCAAATAGTAATTTTAAAAACTTTCAGGTTGGTTATGTCGCTGTTAATAAACAAGGAGAAACTGGCAGCTATGGTATTCACCAATGGTTTAGCACAACAAAGTATCAAGATGGTGTGAATGAAAATATTCAGGCAGAGTTTATTGTTAAAGCTTAGTGAATAGTATTCTTTTCATTACCCTAAAAAGCACTTCGCCTTTTTCTTAAAACCTTCCGTCTTTTTCTTCGGCCGAAGGAAGAAACCACTCATATTCTCAAACTCAAATTCTCAAAGAACAAAAAAGCCGAAACTTTCGTTTCGGCTTTCATATATAATATATTTAATAAAACTTTTAATCAGCAAAATTTAATTCACCTCTAGCCTCTTGTTCTTTAAATTTCTGAACAAGTTCTAAAGCATCAGGAATAACATCACTACACAAAATAATTAGCGAACCTTTAACTGCATTTTTTACAGCATGAGTTATCGCTTCTTTTTCAGATGGAATAACAGTTGTCTTCTTATTTGGGTCTTTCATTTTAATACCATCATTTAGCATTTTTATGAGTTCCTCCTCTGTTTTTCCGCGTAAGCGTTTATCTTGTCTAATAATTATTTCATCAAACATTTCGGCAGCAATACTACCCATTTCGTTATTATCTTCTATTCTTCTATCTCCAATTCCAGCTATAATTCCCACTTTTACAGTTGCATCTAATTCTTCAACAAAATTTTGAAGCGCTCTCATTCCCGCAGGATTATGAGCATAATCTAAAAGAATAGTAAAGTTTTCAAACTCGAACATATTTAAACGTCCTGGTGTTTGTGATGCCGAAGGAATAAAGGTTTCTAAACCAGCTTTCATATCCTCAATACTAATGCCTTGCACGTGCGCAGCAAGAACAGCTGCTAACACATTTTGAATCATAAACTTCGCTTTCCCTCCGTAGGTTAACGGAATATTTTCAGCTTTCATCAAGCGCATTTTCCATTCGCCTCTGCAAATAGTTACCCAACCGTTTTCGTAAACTGCAGTAATACCATTTAAACGTTGTAATGCTTTAATATGTGGATTATTTTCATCCATAGAAAATAAAGCAATATTACACTCTAAATTGCGTCGCATATCGTAAACCAAATCATCGTCTGCATTTAAAATAGCATAACCATCTGGTAAAACAGTTTCTGGAACAACAGCTTTTACTTTAGCTAATTGCTCTATGGTGTGAATTCCTTTTAAGCCTAAATGATCTGCAGCAACGTTTGTAACGACTGCAACATCACATTTTTTAAAGCCTAATCCAGCGCGTAATAATCCACCTCTTGCACATTCTAAAACGGCAAAGTTTACGGTTGGATCTTTAAGCACAAATTCTGCGCTTGCAGGCCCTGTGCAATCACCTGTCATTAATAATCTATTTTGAATATACACACCATCACTTGTAGTGTAACCAACACGATAACCATTCATTTTTGCAATATGTGCAATTAAACGCGTTGTAGTCGTTTTTCCATTGGTACCAGAAGTTGCAATAATAGGAATACGTCCTGTTTCTCCTTTTGTTGGAAATAATTTATCGATTACTGGTGCTGCAACATTTCTAGGTAATCCAGATGTTGGCGCTAAGTGCATTCTAAATCCTGGTCCAGCATTTACTTCTAAAACTGCACCTCCAGTTTCAGATAGTGGTTTCGAAATATCTGTGGTCATAATATCGATTCCGCAGATATCTAAATCAATAATTTTAGAAATACGCTCTGCCATACTAACATTTGCAGGATGAATAATATCTGTAATATCCTCTGCAGTTCCTCCAGTACTTAGGTTTGCAGTATCTTTTAATATGAGTCTTTCATCTTTAGCAATAACCGACTCTAAAGTATAACCAGCCTCTTTTATTATCTTTAGCGTTAGCTCGTTTGTAGTAATCTTTGTTAGTACATTTTCATGACCAAAACCACGACGAGGATCGCTATTTACTATATCTATTAGTTCTTGAACCGTCGATTTACCATCGCCAATAACATGAGCAGGTGTTCTAATCGCTCCTGCTACTAAAACATTATTAATCACTAAAAGTCTATAATCTTGTCCTGTAATAAACTTCTCTACAATAATAGCACCACTTCGTGAGCTATCTTTTGCATGATGAAAAGCCACTAAAGCATCATCGTAATTTTGTATATCCACAGTAATCCCTCTTCCATGATTTCCATCTACAGGCTTAATTACTAAAGGATAACCAACATAGCGACACGCTTCTTCAAGACTGCGTTCTCTTCTAATAATATCTCCTCTTGGCACATCGACCTCAGCTTGTTCTAAAAGGTGTTTTGTATCTTCTTTATCGCATGCTATTTCTACACCAATACTACTTGTTTCGCTAGTAACTGTTGCTTGAATACGTTTTTGGTTTGCACCATAACCTAATTGACATAACGAGTATTTATTTAAACGAATCCATGGAATACCACGTGCTTCGGCTTCGGCTATAATAGAACCTGTACTTGGTCCTAAACGCGAGCTCTCTCTTAATTCTCGCATTTCTTGAATATCGACTTCTAAATCGTATTGCTCTCCAGTAATAAGCGCTTCGCAAATTCTAACAGCAGATTTTGCTGCAAAACGTCCAACATTTTCCTCCATATAAGAGAATACTACATTGTAAACACCATCTTCTCCGTAACCACGTGTTCTACCAAAACCAGTATCCATTCCTGCAAGTGTTTGAATTTCTAATGCAATGTGTTCTATTACATGACCCATCCAAGTCCCTTCGTCTACACGCATAAAAAACCCTCCTTCACAACCTTCAGAACAACGATGAGAATACATTGTTGGAAACATCATTTTTAAACGTTCTGGAAAACCATCAACTTTGTTAGACGGTTTCTCTTCCATGTCTTCTAAATCTAAAACCATAACAATTAGTTTATGTCTTCTAACAGACCAATAATTTGGTCCTCTCATGGCATTTATCTCGCGTATTTTCATATTTATAGGTTTAGGTTTCGTTAGTTCGTGAAATTATTTATACTATTTCTACTCCTTAAAAACGGGTAAAATTCGTCCATTTTTAGTTCTCCTTCCTTAGACGCAAATCGCCTAAATTTTTCAAAAATAAATCTCATTAATTTTCGAGGAAAAACAAAAAGCAAAGAAAAATTCAGTGGAAAGATTATAAATATATACAATTTTCTCTAAAAAAATTAGTTTATTTTTGCCGTACACAAATTATTGCAATCCCAGATTTATGTTGAAGAATAAAGGAACACTAATTCCTATTGGTGGAAATGAAGACAAAGGAATAGAAGAGAACGAGCAATATACTCAAGAATTTATATCAGAAGGCATTCTGTTTCATGTTGTTAGAGAATCTGGAGGAACAGCTGCTAATATTGTAGTAATTCCTACTGCATCAAGTATTCCGGTAGAAGTAGGCGAAAATTATTTAGAAGCCTTTAATACTTTAGGTTGCACAAATGTTAAAGTTTTAGACATTAGAAGCCAAGAAGATTCTAAAAAACAAGAATCTATAGACTTAATAAAGGCTGCCAATTGCATTATGTTTTCTGGTGGAGACCAATCTAAAATTACCGAGAGAATTGGTGGTACAGAAATCCATAAAATTATAAAGCACCGTTATAAAACCGAAAAAGGTTTTGTTGTCGCTGGCACAAGTGCAGGAGCCATGATGATGTCTAATGAAATGATTGCTGGCGGAAGTGCCACTGAGTCTTTTATTAAAGGTGCAGTTACCATGTACAAAGGCTTAAGTTTAATACCTGGTTTAATTATCGATACACACTTTATAAAACGTGGACGTTTTGGTCGCGTATCAGAAGCTGTAGCACAATTCCCAAAACTTATTGGAATTGGTTTAGCCGAAGACACTGGTATGATTATTAAAAACAGTAAATGTCGCGTTATCGGCTCTGGAATGGTTATTATTTTCGACGGTAGACGTTTAAGACACAATAAACACTCCATTTTAAAAGAAGGCACTCCAATGTCTTTAACAGGCATGCGAACTCATATTTTATCTAATGGAGATCGTTTCCATATCGATAAGAAAAAGGTTAAAGTATTGGCTATCGAAGCTCCTTTTATATAAAGCTAATCCCTTTGAAAAAAGGGATTTTATTTTTTTAGGGCGTTACCAAAAGGTCAGGCTGTACACTATATCTTTTTTTAAAGAAAAAAAGGATGCCGTTTCCATCCTTAACGCAAAAGCACAATACGTGGATATTTATTTAAAAGGTTCTCGATACAATTTCGAAGAAAAATCGAAATCACTCGAACTGACAACAACCTACAATTAAACACCAAACTGTCACTTCGAGTGATTTGTGAGATTATCGAAAGCAAAATATATTTTGATTGAAGATACCGAAGCGTAGCTTTAGCAAATTGTATCGAGAAGCATTGCAAAAAAGTTCTCGATACAATACTCCTAGCGTCGCATCACTCGAACTGACAACAACCCACAATTAAACACCAAACTGTCACTTCGAGTGGTTTGTGTGGTACGAGCAAATTGTATCGAGAAGCTAAATCATTTTTAACTACCTTTAAATATGAAAACCTACTACGTTTACATATTAGAATGCTCAGACAAAAGTTATTACACAGGTTTCACTTCAAAACTCCACACAAGAATTATAGAACATCAAACAGGTAAATATCCAGATTGCTATACATATAAAAAAAGACCAATTAATTTAGTTTTTCATGCAGAATTCACAGATCCAAATCATGCTATCGATTCAGAGAAACAGATTAAAAAATGGTCGAGAGTTAAAAAAGAGACTTTAATAAATAATGCGTTTGAGAAGTTACCTAATCTTTCTAAAAAGAAATTTAAAGATTGATAGGTTCTCGATACAATTTCGAAGAAAAATCGAAATCACTCGAACTGACAACAACCTACAATTAAACACCCAACTGTCACTTCGAGTGATTTGTGAGATTATCGAAAGCAAAATATATTTTGATTGAAGATACCGAAGCGTAGCTTTAGCAAATTGTATCGAGAAGCATTACAAAAAGGTTCTCGATACAATACTCCTAGCGTCGCATCACTCGAACTGACAATGAATCTAATTGGTGATTATACTCTTATTTATAAATAGAAACCTCCTCAACACCAGTAGAAGATTTACTAGCACGATACATACCTTCAGTATTAAAAGGCATTGCAATATTTCCTTTGGTATCAACAGCAATTAAACCACCATCACCTTTTATTTCGAGAATACGTTTGTTTATAACTTCGTTAGAGGCTTCTTCAAGAGACATGTTTTTGTGTTCTATTAAACAAGCTACATCATAAGCTACAACACCACGAATAAAAAACTCACCACTACCAGTACAACTTATTGCACAAGTTTTATTGTTAGCATAATTTCCAGCTCCAATCATTGGGCTATCTCCTACACGTCCCCATTTTTTATTGGTCATTCCTCCTGTAGACGTTGCTGCAGCAATATTACCTTCTTTATCACAAGCTACTGCTCCAACTGTTCCAAATTTAGAATCTTTCTTTGTTGCGTGATCTAATTGAAAACTATCTGTATCTTTAATCTCTAACCATTGATTATGTCTTAATTCATCGTAAAAATACGATTCATTTTCAAGATTATAATCTAGTTCTTTAGCAAACTGCATTGCACCTTCTCCAGCAAGAAAAACATGTTCGCTCTTCTCCATGACATCACGAGCCAAACTTACAGGATTTTTAATACCAGTAATTAAAGAAACAGCTCCTGCATTTAATGTTTTTCCATCCATTATGCTTGCGTCCATTTCATGGCTTTCGGTTGCTGTAAAAACACTTCCTTTTCCGGCGTTAAACAATGGCGAATCTTCTAAAATAACCACTGCTTTTTCAACAGCTTCGGTTGCAGTTCCATTATTTTCTAGCACTTTATAACCTTCGTCTAATGCTAATTGTAGTGCAGCTTTATATTTAGCTTCCAATTCTGGTGTCATCATTCCTTTTACTAAAGTTCCTGCTCCACCATGTATGGCAATTGAAAATGTATTCATCTATAACAAATTTTAAGCTGCAAAAATACGTTTAGATTTTTTAATAACTTTCTTAAAAATGAGGTTCTTTAATTTTTAAAGAAATTGTAATTTGCAGATTGCAATTTCAATTAGACTTTTTTCATATATACAATTAAAGACTCTTCGACTGCGCTCTAAGTGACATCACTTTTCAAATTAAAAACAATTACAATGTCAGATAACAAACGTGTATTTCTAGTCGATGCTTTTGCCTTAATTTTTCGTGGCTACTATGCCTTTATAAAAAATCCAAGAATCAATTCTAAAGGCGAAGATACTTCTGCAATAATGGGTTTTATGAATTCATTATTAGACGTCATTAAACGTGAAAGACCAGACCATTTAGCCGTTTGTTTCGATAAAGGCGGAAGTGCAGACAGAGTTGAAATGTTCGAAGCTTATAAAGCCAACAGAGACGAAACTCCCGAAGGCATAAAAACAGCAATACCATATATCATGGATATTTTAAAAGCCATGCATATTCCTATTGTTGTAAAAGCAGGTTTTGAAGCAGATGACATTATTGGAACCTTAGCAAAACAAGCCGAAAAAGAAGGTTACCAAACGTTTATGGTAACACCAGATAAGGATTTTGCGCAATTAGTAAGCGAAAACATTTTTATGTATCGTCCAATGTTTGGTGGTGGTTACGAAACTTGGGGAATTCCAGAAGTACAAAAGAAATTTGCAGTTACCGATCCCTTACAAGTTATCGACTTTTTAGGAATGATGGGAGATGCCAGTGATAATATTCCTGGATTACCAGGCGTTGGAGAAAAAACAGCTAAGAAGTTTTTAGCAGCTTATGGCACCATGGAAAATCTTTTTGCAAATACACATGAGCTTAAAGGTAAAATGAAAGAGAAGATAGAAGCCAATCAAGAATTGGGTTTGCTCTCTAAAAAACTAGCAACAATAATGCTAGACGTTCCTGTGACTTTTGATGCTAAAGATTTTGAATTGGATCAACCAGATATTCCAAAAGTGACTGAAATTTTTCAAAAATTAGAATTTAGAAGACTTATAGATAATTTTAATAAAACATTTACCTCTGGAGCTCCTGCAACTGTAACCGCAGAATCTTCAGTTAAAAAAGAAATAAAAGTAACACCTAAAGAAGCCGAAAGTGCTGGAGCAGGACAATTTAATTTGTTTGGAGGCGAGAGTCCTTCCGCGGAAGCGACAACCGAAGACGCTTTTACAAGAAAAACAATAGAAAACACATCGCACTTTTACCAAAGTGTAGCGCCAGGAATGGCAACCAAGCTTTTTATTAAAAATTTAATGAATCAAACTTCGGTGTGTTTCGATACTGAAACCACAGGCTTAAATCCGTTAACAGCAGAGCTAGTTGGCATTGCATTTTCTTGGGAAGTTGGCAAAGGATTCTATTTACCATTTCCAGAAGACAAAGAAGAAGCACAAGCCATAATCGAAGAATTACGATGCTTTTTTGAAGCAGAAAATATTCAGAAGATTGGTCAGAATTTAAAATACGATATTAAAGTATTAGCCAAATATAACATTCAAGTTAAAGGCGAATTGTTCGATACTATGTTAGCGCATTATCTAATTAATCCAGACATGCGCCACAACATGGATATATTAGCAGAAACATACTTAAACTATACACCAATTTCTATAACAGAATTAATTGGTAAAAAAGGAAAGAATCAATTATCAATGCGCGATGTTCCGTTGGAGAAACAAACAGAATATGCGGTTGAAGATTCGGATATTACACTACAATTAAAAGAACATTTTGAAAAAGAATTAGGCGAAGCCAACACCAAAAAATTATTCACAGATATTGAAGTACCTTTAGTACGTGTACTAGCTGCAATGGAATTGGAAGGTATTAATCTAGATGTTGACTTTTTAAATTCTTTATCGATAGATTTAAACAAAGACATAGACACCTTAGTTGCTAAAATCTACGAAGTTGCTGGCGAGGAATTTAATATTGCCTCTCCAAAGCAATTAGGAATCATCCTTTTCGAAAAATTAAAACTAGTAGACAAGCCTAAAAAGACCAAAACAGGGCAATATAAAACGGGAGAAGATATCTTATCTGCTTTAGCGAAAGAGCACGAGATTATTAGAAATATCTTAGAATACCGTGGATTAGCAAAACTAAAAAGCACGTATGTGGATGCTTTACCACTACAAGTGGAAGAAGCAACCGGTCGTGTACACACAGATTATATGCAAACCGTTGCTGCTACAGGACGTTTAAGTAGTAACAATCCTAACTTACAGAATATCCCAATACGTACAGAACGTGGTCGTCAAGTGCGTAAAGCCTTTATACCGCGTAATGACGACTACATTTTATTAGCTGCCGATTACAGTCAAATAGAACTGCGTATTATTGCTGCGTTAAGTGAAGAGGAAACCATGATAGAAGCCTTTAAAAACGGAGAAGATATTCACGCCTCTACCGCTTCTAAAGTTTTTAATGTGCCTTTAGAAGAAGTTACCAGAGACCAGCGTAGTAATGCCAAAACCGTAAACTTTGGGATTGTATATGGTGTGTCTGCTTTTGGATTAAGTAACCAAACCGATTTATCGCGTGGTGAAGCCAAAGAGCTTATTGATACTTATTACGAAACCTACCCAAAGCTTAAAAAATACATGAGCGCCCAAGTCGAGTTTGCGCGCGATAATGGGTATGTAAAAACCGTTTTAGATCGTAGACGTTATCTAAAAGATATTAATAGTGCTAACGCTATTGTGCGTGGTGCTGCAGAGCGTAATGCGGTTAATGCACCAATACAAGGTAGTGCTGCAGATATTATTAAAATTGCCATGATTAACATCTATAACAAACTAGAAGCTGGTAATTATAAAACTAAAATGCTACTACAAGTACATGATGAATTGGTTTTTGATGTCTTTAAACCTGAATTAGAGGAAATGAAAACATTAATTAAAACCGAAATGGAAAATGCCTTTAAAATGGAAGTGCCTTTGGATGTGGAATTGGATGTTGGTTTGAATTGGTTGGAGGCGCATTAATATTTTATAGATGAAAATCATTCCTGTAACTTGTGCTATTATTCAATTTGATGATAAAATTCTAGCAGTTCAAAGAAGTGAAAAAATGAAACTTCCTTTGAAATGGGAATTTGCAGGTGGTAAAATTGAAGTAGGAGAATCAGAAATTGATTGTATTGAAAGAGAAATCTTTGAAGAATTAAACATTAAAATTGAAGTCAAAGAAAGATTGACTCCTTTTACTCATCAATACCCAAATTTGAAAATAAAATTGATTCCTTTTATTGCTGAATATCTTTCAGGTGAATTAAAACTAAGAGAACATTGTAGATTTTTACTTGCCGATAAAGATGAATTGATTAATTTAGATTGGGCTGAAGCTGACTTACCAATTTTAAAAGAATATTTATCATTATGAATCAAGGAATTTACGAAGAATTAATAACCCAATTAGTATCTGAAAACTTAGACAAACTTGATAAAAATAAATTCTACTTAAAAAAAACTGTCTTAGATAAAGAAGAAGCTTCAATTGTTTTATCTAAACATTTAGCAAAAACTTTGAAGCACGCTTTTCAGCTTATAAAAGGTAAAGCAGAGTTACAGATTGAAATTGCTAACAAAATAATTAAATTACTTAAAGACGAATTAAACAAACAAGAGTTTAATAACGACTTAATTAATGTTGAAGGTGAAATTTTAAAAGCAGTATTTTCTAAAACAGATGCTCATTTTTCAAATATAGATTTAAGACTAAAAGAAATAACTCCATACACAAGATTAACACAAAGCGAATTATTTACAGGAGGTAATGGTGGACTATCATTAGAAAGCGAACTCAAAAAAGAGATTCTTTCTTCAAATGAAATATGCTTGCTAGTCTCTTTTATAAAGTTTAAAGGAATTATAATTCTTGAAAAAGAATTGAGAGAATTCACAGAACGTGGCGGGAAACTAAAAGTAATAACAACCACTTATATTGGAGCAACAGATTATAAAGCAATTCAATTACTTTCGAAGCTTCCAAACACAGAAGTAAAAATATCTTACAACACAAGCAACGAAAGACTACACGCAAAAGCATATCTTTTTTATAGAAACACAGGATTTCACACTGCATATATAGGTTCTTCAAATTTTTCTAGGTCTGCATTAACTGATGGTTTAGAATGGAATTTGAAAGTTACAACGAAAGAAGTCAGTCATATAATTGACAAATTTCAGAAGACATTTGACGCCTATTGGCAAAGTGATGACTTCGAGTTATTTGATGATTCTATTCATAAAGAAAAGCTTCAGGAAGCACTAAAACAAAGTAAGCTTAGTAAACCTTATGCAAATACAGCTACTTTTTTTGACATAAAACCATTTCCTTATCAAAATGAGGTGTTAGAAAAATTAGAAGTAGAAAGAACTGTACATAATAGACATCGCAATCTTGTAGTTGCAGCTACAGGAACTGGAAAAACAGTAATTTCCGCATTCGACTACAAACGTTTCAAGCAAAATAATAAATCAGCAAAACTACTTTTTCTTGCTCACAGAAAAGAAATACTTCAAAAATCACTTTCAACGTTTCAAGGTGTTTTACGAAATAACAACATTGGTGAATTATGGGTTGATGGGATGGTTCCTGATAATTTTGAATTTGTATTTGCTTCAGTTCAATCTGTAAATAACCAATTTAAAAAGCACAATTTAACTCCTGAATATTATGATTACATTATTATTGATGAATGTCATCACCAAACTGCAAATAGTTATAGAGAAATAATAAATTATTTCAAACCAAAAGTTTTACTTGGTTTAACTGCAACTCCTGAAAGAATGGATGGTGGAGATATTTTAGAGGATTTTGACAATAAAATTGCTGCAGAGATTAGATTACCTGAAGCAATGAACAGAAAGCTACTATGTCCATTTCAGTACTTCGGAATTACGGACAGTATCGACTTAACTACTGTTAATTGGGTTAGAGGTAAATATGTTGCTAGTGAGCTAACGAATTTATATACAGAAAGCGACAGAAGAGTTAGAGAAATACTTGATGCGTTAGAAAAATATACAAAAGACATAAATAATGTTAGAGCTTTAGGATATTGCGTGTCTATGGAACATGCCAAATTTATGGCTGAAAAATTTACATTGGCAGGCTCAAAAGCAGACTACCTTACAAGTAAAAACAGTAAAGACAGAGATTTTATTCGTCAGAAATTAGAAAAAAAAGAAATTAATTATCTATTTGTTGTCGACATGTTTAACGAAGGAATTGACATACCTGAAATAGATACAGTCCTGTTTTTAAGACCCACAGAAAGCTTAACAGTATTTCTACAACAATTGGGCAGAGGATTAAGATTACATGAAGACAAAGACTGTTTAACTGTTTTAGACTTTGTTGGAAATTCAAAACCAGAGTATAATTTTGAAAGTAAATTTAGAGCATTAATAGGTAAAACAAACACGACTGTTTTAAAAGAAGTTGAAGATGATTTTCCTCACCTTCCTTTGGGCTGCTCTATTATATTAGAAAAAAAGACAAAAGAAACAATTCTTAAAAATATATCTGCCGCAACATCTTTAAATAAGAACAAATTAATTCAAAAAATTCAACAATTTCAGCATGATACAAACCTACCATTAACACTTAGTAATTTTACTGCTTTTTATAATATTCCATTAGAATCAATATACAAAAGAGGTAGTTGGAAACGCTTATGTCAATTAGCAGGAAGAATAGACGACTTTACTTCAGAAAACGAAAAATCAATTATTTCTGCTATTTCTAAAAAATGGTTCTCTACAAACTCTTTAAGTTACTTTACTTTCATTTTAAAAATTGCTAATCAGAATTTTAAAGTAGTACAATCAGAATTAAATACCAATGAAAAAACTATGCTTTTAATGTTACATTATGATGTTTGGCAAAAAGAAGGTGGTTTTAAATCAATAGAAAAAAGTATAAATCAAATTGGATTAAACACCGTATTAGTTGAAGAAATAAAAGAAGTATTAGAATTATTAATTGAAAAAATAGATTTCAAAGAACTACCTATTCAACTACCATATCAACAACCATTAAAACTACATGCGCGTTACACTAGAGATCAAATACTTTCGGCTTTTAGATTTAGTGATTTTCATAAAAAATCATCAAATAGAGAAGGGACTGCTTTGAATAAAGATTTAAAAACTGAAATATTGTTTATTAATCTTGTGAAATCAGAAGAAAATTTTTCTCCCACGACAATGTACGATGATTACGCAGTAAATGAATTATTATTCCATTGGCAAACACAAAACTCAGCAAGACCTGATAAAGGAAAAGGTTTATCCTATATAAAACATAAAGAGGAAGATAAAAAAATCCTGCTTTTTGTGAGAGAAAAAGCAAAAAATCAATTTGGCAATAGTCTAGGCTATGTATTTATTGGAGATGGTGATATAAAAGATTATTATGGCTCAAAACCAATGAGTATCAATTGGAAGCTAAGCGAACCTATGCCAAATTATTTATGGAAAGATGCTGCCAAACTCTCTGTTGGTTAAATTTTATTATTTCCCTCCCCTAAAATACTCCATACACTTAATTGCAGGATTTGTTTTTCGGTTTTTAAAACTATGCGCAAAACTACTTACTATTAAAATAACAGCGGCAACTAGCGCTGCATAAGCTACAGTGGTATTAGCATCGTTATTAGCTACATAAATAGCAATTAAAGCCCAGGCACCCACAAGCGCAAACTCGCGCATGTTTCGTTTCCAGGTCACTGCTATATTTATTATGGTTGCTATTACTATTAATAAAACGGTCCAAAATGTTGGAGACAATCCAAAACCGTCCCAATTATATTTTACTAAAACAGCAGAGACGTTAGCAATACTTGCTACGGTAATCCAACCACTATAAATTACAAAAGGCCACCATAAAAACACAATTACAGAAATTGGAGCATCAAATAATTCCATTTTATTTCTAAGCACTATTTGTAATAACGAGAGTAGTATAATAAAGATAAATATTGAAGACAGTAATGTGTAACCGTAAATCCAAGTCACAATCCAAGCACAATTAGCAATACAGGATACTAAAAACCACCAACCTGTTGTTAAAATAAAAGCGTCGTCTCTAACCTTTACAAACAAACTACGTCCTTGGTAAACAATAAAACCGGTTAAAAACAGATAGATTAATCCCCAAATTGAAAACGCATAACCTGCTGGAGTAAATAATGTATTATAGTCTTTAGAAACCGCTCCTATGGTTGTGTTATTTAATAAACCCGTGTTAGATAAATAGTTCATTACAATAACACAAACAAATGCAATACCGTTAATTATTTGTAGTAATTTTTTCATACTTATAATATACAAAAAATTAAAAAAATGGTACGTACAAAAAACGAAGTCTAACTTTTAATTATTACCAAAGCCCATAGCAAACAAGATTGCTAAATATAAGTTTAAGCGCCAACCAACTCCCAAAGCTCCACAACTTCCTCAGCACGCCAATTTTTGTCACCCTTTGTTTTATCTTAACAGCAAATTAAACTATCTTTGATACTATCAAATGATAGTATCATGCAAAAACCACCTTACACCATTACTTCTAAAATTCTGAAATTAATTACTTCAATTTCAGAAAAAATTGGTGCTATTAATGCAAACTATATTAATAAACCATCTCCTACTTTAAGAAAACAAAATAAGATAAGAACCATTCATTCTTCATTAAAAATAGAAGGCAATACGCTAAGCGAAATACAAATAACAGCTTTACTTGAAAACAAAAAAGTAGTTGGTCCAAAAAAAGATGTTGAAGAAGTTTTAAATGCAATCGCTGTTTATAATAATTTAGCGCATTACAAACCAAACAGCGAAGTTTCTTTTTTAAAAGCACACAAACAGTTAATGAAAGGCTTGGTTAGCAAAGCTGGAACGTACAGAACAGAAAGTGTTGGTATTGCAAAAAACAACACCATAGAACATATTGCTCCTCCTTTTTCGAATGTGCCTTTTTTAATAAAAAATCTTTTCGAGTATTTAAAAAATGATGACGAGATAGCATTAATAAAATGCTGTGTGTTTCATTATGAGTTGGAATTTATTCATCCTTTTTTAGATGGTAATGGTAGAATGGGACGCTTATGGCAAACCATAATATTAATGCATAAATATCCTGTGTTTGCTTATTTACCGTTTGAAACAGCCATTAGCGAAAACCAAGAAAGCTATTATAATGTTTTAGGCGAATGCGACAAATTAGGCAACTCGACAAAATTTATAGAATACATGTTAGACATCATTAATACATCTATAGATACTTTACTCGATTTTAATAGTAAAATATTTAGTGCTGAAGATAGATTACAGCATTTTCTATCTGTAAACAAAAAAACCTTTTCAAGAAAAGATTATATGTCTGTTTTTAAAGATATTTCTTCTGCAACTGCAAGTCGTGACTTAAAAAAAGGCATCGAAATAAAGTATTTTATAAAGACAGGGGAAAAAAATAAAACAAGGTATCTCCTTTTAGAAAAGTAAAAAAAAGTTACAGCTACTCCTCATGCACTTTGATTAAATTTTGTCAATTCGAGTGAATTTAACGATTGAAATGAGTGAAATTTGTATCGAGAATTAGAATTTTAGTTTCGACATGAGTTCTCGATACTATTTTTATTAAAAAACAACAGGTTAACCAATTATTAATTCTAAGCATTCACCAACTCCCAAAGCTCCACAACTTCTTCAGCACTCCAATTTTGATCGCGTTTTGTTTTATCTGAAGCCAATTTTACTTTACGTGTTAAGCAGTTTTTTTACATCCATTTTTTGATGTAAAATTCTAACAATTTCAATAGTCTCATTATCTGTTTTTCTGTAAAAAATAAGATGTGATTTTATTTTTGTTACACGATAATTTTTACGTGTTTGGTCCACAGATTTTCCACTTAAATAGTTTTTAGATATAAATTCTATTTCATCAATTATTAAGTTGTAATATCTATCTGCCTGTTTTTTAAACCATTTATGTAGTGTATAAACCCAAATACTATTTAAATCTGTAATCGCTTGTTTACTTATGCGATACTTGATTTTACTCATGAGTTTTGAGTATGTAACTTAGCTAAGTTTTCTTTTGGGTTGAAATTGTCTACAAAACCACTTTTTTCACCAACCTCAAGTGCTTTAATGAGTTCTCGCTCTTTTTTTTCTTCGCTTTCTAGTAAACGCAATGCAGAACGAATAACCTCACTAACAGAACTATATCTGCCAGATTTTACTTCATGACTTATAAATTCTTCAAAATAGTCTCCTAAAGATATAGATGTATTTTTTCCCATTGTAATAGTATTTATTCAAATATACCAAATCTTGGTAATTTTTACAAATGACCAAACATGACAACAACAAATCTCTAAGCATTCACCAACTCCCAAAGTTCCACAACTTCTTCAGCACGCCAATTTTGATCGCGTTTTGTTTTATCTGAAGCCAATTTTACTTTACGTGTTAAACAGTTTTCTAATTTAAAACGTCCGCCTTCTGCAAGTTCCTTTTTAATAGGATGCTCTTTTGCAACCTCAGTAATCTCTGCCATATTAGAGAATATAATAACCAACTTACCACCTGGTAATAGTCTTTTTTCAGCTTCAGCAAAAAACTCAGGAAACAACGTGTCTTTATAATAAATAGCTTCGTCATTTTTATCTAAATCGTGAGCAGCAGGTAACCAAGGCGGATTAAAAACAATCAATTCGGTCTGTTTTTCAAACTTTCCAAAAAGAGGCGCAAAATCTAGTTCTATTTTTCTAGACATTTTGGTATCACCTAATGTTTCTGCTAAACCAACAATAGCATTTGGGTTTGTATCTGTACCAAACACTTTTTGAAAACCATGCTTTACCATTTGAAAAGACAACACTCCAGAACCAATACCAACATCTATTGCAGATTTTTTTGGTCCTTCGTAACGTTTTAACCAATTATCGAACAGTATTAAATGATCGAATCGTGTTGGAAAATACACACCATAAAAAGGATGTATTTTGTTTCGTAATACAGGAAGTATAATTCCGTTTTTATGCCATTGCCAAGCACTATTTAATCCTTGGACTTTAGTAAATGGTAATAAAAAATTATCATCTTCTGGATATAATTCTTTTAACCAACCAATAGCAGGTGCTTTTTTAACGGTTAATTTATGGTCAACAATTTTTATATAAATAAGCTTTGCTAACTCTTTATAAGCCAAACGATAATCGCGCTGCTCTTGAAAAGTCTCGTTAGGAAACTTTCCGTTTAAGTGCTTGTGTAACGCTTTAAGCAAATCTAAACCGTTGCTATAAAATTCTGTTATCATTACAGGTTTACCAGCTTCTAATCCTTTAATCGTACGATTAATGTTAATAGAGCGATTAAACTGCACTAATGGCTGTTCTGGTAAAAAAGGTGCTGGTTTGTTTATAATTATATCAGAAATCATAGGTTGTATGCGTTAAATTGAATTGCAGAATAATGCTATTAGCAAGACGAAATATTAAAAATAATTAGTAGCATTTACATGTTAGTAATCGGACATAATTAATATCCACTTGTAAATAATACTGTGGCAAAGGTACTTTTTTAAAAGCCATTATAAATAGTAATAATAAAGTATTATTGTTTCGTACAGAAAGAGTAAACTTAAATTATTCTCACCAAATTATTACATCTAAAAGAACTAGATATTTTCTTAAATTAGCATAGCTAAATAAACCCACTACATGTTAAACACCATTAAAAACTGGTTTGATTTTGAAATAATTGATTTAAAAATACTGAATGGTTATGATAATGTCAATTATCTTTTAAAAACTACTTCCGATAAATACATTTTTAAAACCTACACGTTTACAGAAGACCTATTGGCTTTAATTGAAGCAGAAAATAGCGTTTTAAATGCGCTAAACAAGAACTCTTCTTTTCCACAACCTATTACTTTTAGTGATGGTGAGTTTATAAAAATTACAGAAATTAATGGCGTAAAAACCATCTGTAGATTATTAACTTTTTTAGATGGCACTTTTTTAGGAGATGCACCACATACTCCAGAATTAATAACTTCTATTGGTACTTTTACAGCACAAATGGATATTGAACTTTTAAAGCTAAACAACTACGTTTTAAAAGCGAGACAATGGGAATGGGACTTGCAATACTTGAACCTTAATAAAAAATACATTAAGGATATTGATAATGCAAGCGATAGAAACTTAGTCTCCTATTTCTTTCAGCAATATGAATTTTACGTAACTCCAATTATTTCTGAATTACGAAAATCTATTATTCATAACGATGTTAATGAGTGGAATGTTTTAGTGAAAAACAATAGCATCTCGGGACTCATTGATTTTGGCGATTTAGCACATTCTCCTTTAATAAACGAAGTTGCTATTGCTATAACATATGCTTGTTATGATAAAGACGAGCCTTTAGCATGGGCAATTCATTTTATAAAAGGTTATCATAGTATTCTTCCTTTAGAACAAAAAGAATTAGACATCTTGTACTATCTTATTGCTGGCAGATTATGTACAAGTGTTTGTAATTCGGCACACGCCAAAAAAATAGATCCAGAAAATGTTTACGCTTCAGTTAGTGAAGAAAACGCATGGAATACGCTTAATAAATGGGTAAGAATAAACCCGATTCATGCAAAAAACGAATTTTATAAGGCTGCAGGTTTTAATATTGAAACTCCAAAACCGATAAGCGATTTAATAAAAGAACGTCATAAACTAACGAGTCCAATATTATCGTTAAGTTACGATAATCCTATTTATATGAAAGGTTCTGCTTTTCAATATATGTATGATGGTTACGGAAACACTTTTTTGGATGCGTATAATAATATTCCGCATATTGGTCATGCACATCCTGAAATCACAAAAATAGCTGCGCAACAAATTGGAACATTAAATACAAACACCAGATATTTATTTGATGCTTTTCCGGAATATGCCAAAGCATTACTCTCTAAATTCCCAAAGGAATTAGACACTGTTTTCTTTGTGAATTCTGGTAGTGCAGCAAGCGATTTAGCCATAAGACTTGCCAATACACATACCAAACAAAATACAATAATGGTTATAGAACATGGCTATCATGGCAATACGCAAATGGCCATAGATATTAGTCATTATAAGTACGGAAATAAAAAAGGTCAAGGCGAAAAGAACCACATTATTAAAGCCGAAATTCCAGATACTTATAGAGGTCAATACACAAAAAATGATGGTACTGCTGGTAAACAATATGCTAAAGATGCAATTGTAAAAATTGAAAGTAGCCACTCTAAAATTTCAGCATTTATTACAGAACCTGTAGTTGGCTGTGGAGGACAAGTGCCATTAGCAAAAGGGTATCTGAAAGCTATTTATCCAGCAATTAGAAAACAAGGTGGTGTTTGTATAAGCGACGAAGTACAGACTGGCTTTGGACGTTTAGGAGATTATTTTTGGGGATTTGAAGCGCAAGAGGTTATTCCGGATATTGTGATTCTTGGAAAACCCATTGCTAATGGCCATCCAATGGGTGCTGTTGTTACTACTAAAGCAATTGCAGATTCATTTGGTAAAGGTGTAGAATTTTTTAGTTCTTTTGGAGGCAATCCAGTGTCTTGTAAAATAGCATTAACGGTTTTACAAGAAATTGAAAATAGCCAACTACAACAAAACGCTAAACTGGTTGGTGATTATTATTTATCTCTTTTCAAAAAATTAAAAGAAAAACACACTTGTATTGGAGACGTGCGTGGTTCTGGATTATTTATTGGTGTTGAAATAATAAAAGAAAATAACATAGAACCAAATACTAAACTGGCACATTATATTAAAAATGAATTAAGAAACCGTTTTATTCTTATTAGCACAGATGGTCCTCACGATAGTGTGCTAAAAACGAAACCTCCTTTATGTTTTACAAAAGAGAATGCAAAACAAGTTGTAGACACAATCGATGCTGTATTAAATTTATATTACAAAAAAGAATAACATTAGATTACAACATAACGCTTTCAAATAAGACGAAGCCTAATTAATTTAAGTTAATAATTAAGCTTCGTAATATGTTGTTCAATTAAAACAAAAAAATACTGATACTAAAAACAATGAATAAAACCGAGAAATTAAAAAGCTTACATAGAAAAATTATCTCTTTTTATCCTTACTCTTAAACTTAGCTTTAGTCTTTCGTTTATTAAAAGGAATAGCATCATTATAGGTGTTTTTAGTTTCACCTGTAGGTTTGTTTTTACGCCATTTATCGTCTTTATCAGGAAGTAGTACTTTTAGTAAATCTTCACGGCCTAATTTATTTAAAGTCTTTTTTATCCACGCTTTATTCTCCTCTTTATACCAAAAGAAAAAACGGTGTTGTTCGTCTTTCTCCTTTTGCGAAATAGGTGTATTTACTTTTTTAAGCGTGTATGGATGGTAACCACTATAATAAATTACAGTAGCAACCGTCATTGGTGTTGGTGTAAAACCTTGTACTTGCTCTAACTGGAAACCCATATCTTTAGTTTCGGCAGCTAGGTTTGCCATATCTTCGACCTCGCAAGCAGGATGATTAGATATAAAGTATGGTATTAATTGAAGCTTTAATTTCTTTGCTACATTAATTTTATCGAAACGTTCTTTAAATTTATGGAAGTATTTAAACGATGGTTTACGCATCAATTTTAAAACAGGATCACTAGTGTGTTCTGGTGCTACTTTTAGCCTTCCAGAAACGTGTTTAGTCATTACTTCCTCAGTATAAGCATCTAACTCTTTTGGATCTGCATTTTTATTAAATTCAGGAACCAACATATCATGACGAATACCAGAACCTATAAACGATTTCTTAATTTTTGGATGTTTATCTACCGCTTGATATAAATCGGTTAATGGCTTATGTGAAGTATCTAAATTACTACATATTACTGGTGAAATACAACTAGGTGCAACACACTTATCGCAAATAGATTGTACTTTACCTTTCATTTGATACATGTTGGCACTTGGTCCACCAATATCGGATAAGTAACCTTTAAAATCTGGCATATTTGCTACAGTATCCACTTCACGTAATACAGATTCTTGACTACGAGAGGCAATAAACTTACCTTGATGTGCAGAAATTGTACAAAAACTACAACCACCAAAACAACCACGATGTATGTTTATCGAGAACTTAATCATCTCGTAAGCAGGAATTGGTCCACGCTTATTATACTTTGGATGTGGCATTCTTGTGTAAGGTAACTCGAAAGAGGCATCGATTTCGGCTTCCGTCATTGTAGGACAAGGCGGATTAATCATCAATGTTTTATCTCCTACTTTCTGGAAAATACGTCTCGCTGCTAACTTATTAGATTCTTGCTCTATAACCTTAAAGTTTGCTGCATACTTTTTCTTATCCTCTAAACAAATTTCGTGCGAAGCGATTTCTACATCTTCCCAATTACTATTTTTAGGAATTTTAGCATCTGCATTTAATAAAACAGCAGTTTGTAAAACTGTTGTAATACTAGAAAAAGGCACTCCTTTTTGCAATAAACGTACGACTTCTCGCAATGGTTGTTCTCCCATTCCGTAAACCAACATATCTGCTTTAGAGGTTTCTAAAATAGAAGGCATTAGTTTATCGCTCCAAAAATCGTAATGTGTTACACGACGTAATGACGCTTCAATACCACCTATTAATATAGGAGTATCTGGCCATTTGTCTTTTAAAATATTAGAATATACTGTTGTTGCGTAATCTGGTCTAAAACCAATATCTCCATTTGGAGTGTACGCATCTTTATCTCTTCTTTTTTTATTAGCATTATAATTGCTAAGCATAGGATCCATACAACCACCTGTAACACCAAAAAATAATTTTGGTTTCCCCATTTTTACAAAATCCTGAAGATTATCTTTTACATTAGGTTGTGGTACTATGGCAACACGCAAGCCATAACTTTCTAAAATACGACCAATTACTGCAGGCCCAAATGATGGGTGATCCACATAGGCATCACCACTAAATAGGATAACGTCTAGTTCTTCCCAGCCGCGTATTTTCACCTCTTTGTTAGTGGTAGGTAACCAATCTGATAGTTGTAGTTCTTGCATATTGCTGCAAAAATAGTCAAAAAAAGACTCTTATCTATTATTATAAAAGGCTTTAGCATTTAATTAATTATCCATTTTACAATTAAATTGTAATTAATTGTCAGTTCGAGTGATGCGCCAAAGGAGCATTATATCTAGGACTATAAAAAAAACTTCTCGATACAATTTGCTCATATCTTCACAAATCACTCGAAGTGACATAATATTGACTTATTTAAAATCATAAAAAAGTTTTTTAGTATAAAATGAACAAAAACAGCGATGTTATAAACAGTCAATTTTAAAAATTGAGGCGCTAATTAACAAAGTGACAAAACATATCAACAAAGTTATCAAATAAAATACTGTATACTATTTGGTAATCAAGAAGATTGTCGTAAATTTGCAAACTCTTTTTAAGAGAGGAATGTTTAATAAATAAAATTTAAAAATTGTGGATACAATAAGCTACAAAACCATTTCAGCCAATAAAGCAACTGTCGATAAGCAGTGGGTTTTAATTGATGCTGATGGTCAAACTTTAGGGCGTATGTGCTCTCAAGTCGCAAGACTTTTAAGAGGTAAGCACAAGCCAAGCTTCACACCTCACGTTGATTGTGGAGATAACGTAATCGTTATCAACGCAGAAAAAATCACGTTATCAGGAAACAAGTGGAATGACAAATCGTACATTCGTCACACAGGTTATCCAGGTGGTCAAAGAAGTTTAACTGCTACTGAATTGTTCGGAAAAGATCCGTCAAGATTAGTAGAGAAATCTGTAAAAGGAATGTTACCTAAGAACAAATTAGGAGCAGCACTTTTCAGAAATTTAACTGTTGTTACAGGAACTAAGCACGCTCACGAAGCGCAAAAGCCTACAGTAATTAACTTAAACGAATTCAAGTAATGGAAGTATTACACAAAATTGGTCGTCGTAAAACGGCAGTTGCTCGTGTTTACCTTAAAGAAGGTAAAGGAAATATCACGATTAACAAAAAAGACATTAAAGACTACTTCGATACAGCAACGTTACAGTACAAAGTAAACCAACCGTTAGTATTAACTGACAATGCGGAGACTTTTGACATTAGCGTAAATGTATTTGGTGGTGGTATTACTGGTCAAGCAGAAGCTATCCGTTTAGCAATATCTCGTGCAATGTGCGAAATCAATCCTGAACATAGATTAGTGCTTAAGCCAGAAGGTTTATTAACTAGAGATCCAAGAATGGTGGAACGTAAGAAATTCGGACAGAAGAAAGCCCGTAAGAAATTCCAATTCTCTAAGCGTTAATATTATTGTTGAATTTATTTTCAACACCAAACAAATTTTAAACAGTTATTGTTGTCCTAGTGTCTTTAAAATTAAAACACAGGAATTTAGTATAGCATCTAAATAGTTAAGGCGAATTTTTATAAATGACCACTTAATTATTGCTAATTCAACAGAACGTAAACTAATTACAAAATGGCAGTAGAAGTAAAAGAATTACTTGAAGCAGGTGTACACTTCGGTCACCTTACACGTAAGTGGGACCCAAACATGGCTCCTTACGTATATATGGAGCGTAACGGTATCCATATTATCAATTTATACAAAACAGCAGCTAAGATGGACGAAGCTGGAGATGCGTTAGCAAAAATCGCAGCTTCTGGTCGTAAAATCTTATTTGTAGCTACAAAAAAACAAGCAAAAGACATCGTCGCTGAAAAAGCGGGAGGTATTAATATGCCTTTTATCACAGAAAGATGGCCTGGTGGAATGTTAACTAACTTTATTACTATTAGAAAAGCGATCAAGAAGATGGCTACTATTGATAGAATGAAGAAAGATGGAACATTTTTAACTTTATCTAAAAAAGAACGTTTACAAGTTGATCGTTTAAGAGCTAAGTTAGAAAAGAATTTAGGTTCTATTGTTGACATGACTCGTCTTCCAGCAGCTTTGTTTGTTGTAGATATTAAACGTGAGCATATCGCGATTAAAGAAGCACAGAAATTAAACATTCCAATATTTGCAATGGTAGATACTAACTCTGATCCACGTCAAGTAGATTACGTTATACCATCAAATGATGATGCTTCTAAATCGATCGATAAAATTTTAACGCATGTTACTGAAGCTATTACTGGTGGATTAAATGCGCGTAAAGCTGAAAAAGATGCTAAAGCTGAAGGTAAAACTGAAGCAAAAGTTGAAAAAACTGAAGCTAAAGCTGAACCAGCTAAGACAGTTGAAAAAGCAGCTCCAGCAAAAACTGAAGCAAAAGAAGCAGCTAACGAAGAAGAATAAGACAATAAAATTATTACAAATAAAGTCGTTTAGTTCTTTCCTAACAGAAATTAATTAAGCGACTTTTTTAAATTATATTTACTATGAGTGAAGTAAAAATTTCAGCAGCAGAAGTAAACAAGTTAAGAAAAGCAACTGGTGCAGGTATGATGGATTGTAAAAAAGCCTTAGTGGAAGCTAAAGGTGATTTTGATTTAGCAATCGATGTATTACGTAAAAAAGGACAAAAAGTAGCTGAAAAAAGAGCTGACAGAGATTCTTCTGAAGGTGCTGCTGTAACAAGAATTAATGCTGACAATACAGTTGGTGTTGCCATTGTATTAGGATGTGAAACAGATTTCGTTGGAAAAAACGAATCTTTCTTAGCATTAGCTGGACAGTTTGCAGATATCGCTATCAACTTTGACAACAAAGAAGATTTCTTAGCTGCAAATTTTGGTGATATGACAGTTGCCGAAAAATTAATTGAACAAACTGGTGTTGTTGGTGAAAAATTAGAAATCAACGCTTTCGAGAAATTAGAAGCAGCTTATGTTGGTACTTACGTTCACATTAACAAAATTGGTGCATTAGTTGGTTTATCTCAAGCAGATGAAACAGTTGGTAAAGATGTAGCAATGCAAGTTGCTTCTATGGGAGCATCTTCTTTATCTTACAAAGGTTTTGAAGCTTCTTTTGTAGCTAACGAAACTGAAGCAAGAATTGCAGTTATCGAAAAAGATAATATTGAGTTAGGTCGTTTAGGTAAAACACTTAAAAACGTACCTGAATACATTTCTATGGCACAATTAACTCCTGAAGTTATGGCTAAAGCTGAAGCTGATGCGAAAGCACAATTAGCTGCAGAAGGTAAGCCAGAACAAATTTGGGATAAAATTTTACCAGGAAAATTAGAGCGTTTTGTTAGTGATAACACAACTTTAGATCAAGAACAATGTTTACTTGACCAAAGGTTTATTAAAGACGAAAAGCAAACCGTTGCAGCTTACGTAGCGTCTAAAAACGTTGAAGTAACTGCTTTTAAACGTGTTTCTTTAGGATAGATAGTTTTGCAATTCCGTACTTGATACAGAATCCACAATAATCTAAATATTATAAAAAACCACTACTCTATTTTTAGAGCTAGTGGTTTTTTTATGCTTAATATTCGGCTAAAACTCAACATTTAAAAAATTTTGATTTCAGCAATCTTTATAATTTCAAAAATAAAAAATTTGTGTAATTTTGCGTAACTCATATTTCCGCTTAAGCGAAAATAATACTCAGCTACATTCAACATGAAATATAAAAGAATACTCCTAAAACTATCTGGTGAAGCCTTAATGGGAAATCGCCAATATGGTATTGATCCAGAACGTCTAGCAGAATATGCACAAGACATAAAAGCCGTAACAGAAAAAGGTATTGAAGTTGCCATTGTTATTGGTGGTGGAAATATTTTTAGAGGTGTTGCAGGTGCCATGAATGGTATGGATCGTGTTCAAGGCGACCATATGGGAATGCTAGCAACAGTAATTAACGGTTTAGCTTTACAACAAGCTTTAGAAGATGCAGATGTAAAAACACGTTTGCAAACTGCTATAAAAATTAATGAAGTTGCAGAACCTTTTATTAGAAGAAAAGCAATGAGTCACTTAAGAAAAGGGCGTGTAGTTATTTTTGGAGGAGGAACTGGTAACCCATACTTTACAACAGATTCGGCAGCAGTTTTAAGAGCTATTGAAATTGAAGCAGATGTTATTTTAAAAGGAACTCGTGTTGATGGTATTTACAATACAGATCCTGAAAAAGATAGTACAGCAATTAAATTTGACCATATTACTTTTGACGATGTCTTACGTAAAGGCTTAAAAGTTATGGATACAACAGCTTTTACATTAAGTCAAGAAAACGATTTACCAATTATAGTGTTTGATATGAATACAAGAGGGAACTTAATGAAAGTTGTTTCTGGAGAAAATATTGGAACTCAGGTAAGCTTATTACCTAAACCAAGTAAGTAATATCACACGTTAGAAATTGATAAATTTGTGTCAGTTTCTAAAATTGTTTACTTTAGTATTTGAATTAAGATGTGCGTTACAACTGAACTCAGTTTAACAGTCTAAATAAATTTTGGCTTAATTCTTGAATAAAGTATAGTAGTAATAAAAATTTCAACAATGAACGAAGACATTCAATTTATAATAGATAGCACTAAAGAGTCTATGGACAACGCTATCCAACACCTTATTAAACAATTCTCTAACATACGTGCTGGTAAAGCTAGTCCTGCAATGTTAGGTAGTGTAATGGTAGATTATTATGGTTCTCAAACACCATTAGCACAAGTTGCAAACGTTAACACGCCAGATGGTAGAACAATTACTGTACAACCATGGGAAAAAAACATGATTCAGCCAATTGAGAAAGCAATTCAAATAGCTAATCTAGGTTTTAACCCAATGAATAATGGCGAAATACTTATTATTAGTGTTCCTCCTTTAACTGAAGAACGTAGACGTGATCTTGGAAAGCAGGCAAAATCTGAGGCTGAAGATGCTAAGGTTGGTGTTCGTAATGCAAGAAAAGAAGCTAATAACGATATTAAAAAAGTAGATGGCGTATCTGAAGATTTACAGAAGAATGCTGAAGCAGATATACAAACACTTACTGATATGTGTTCTAAACGCATAGAAGAAATTTTAGCTAGTAAAGACAAAGAAATAATGACGGTTTAAACGTTAAAAGCGACTTAATTGTCGCTTTTTTTTATACCATAACCATTAACTTTATCGTTTATATAATTATGCGCTATATTAAATCCACTTTATTCTTATGTGCACTATTGTTTTATACAATAAGCTTTGCGCAAGATTACAAATTCATTCCTGAAAGTCAACACTTACTCTCTGGTGAGCAAGTGAAAACGATGCAGATAATGATTACTCCTGACATTATGCTTTTTAATGAGCAAGGTAAAATTTTACCTATGTCTAAAATGGAACTTATGGCTAACCCAGATTATAAGCCTCTATTTTATGCTGATGAAAATGGAAAAATAAAATCGTTAGTCTTTCAGAAAAAAAGCAATCACCCAGTTTTAATTAAAAAAAATCCTGAAGCAGAGTACACCAAAGGTGAGAAAGCACTTGACTTTATTGTTACAGACATGGATGGAAAAACCATTAAGCTTTCAGATTTAAAAGGTAAAGTTGTGGTACTAAATTTTTGGTTTACAAAATGTGGTCCTTGCGTTGTTGAAATGCCTAAATTAAATGAACTGGTAAAAGAGTACAAAGGAAAAGATGTGGTTTTTTTAGCCATCACTTTTAACAAAAAAGGTATTGTAGAAAACTTCTTATTCGACACAGCATTCGACTATACAATAGCAGCAAATGCTAACGATGTTATTACAATGTATGGTGTACATAGTTACCCAACAAGTATTGTTATTAATAAAAAAGGTGAAATTGTACTTAAAGAAATTGGATACAGAACAAATATTAAGAGTGTACTATCTAAGGCTATTAAAACTCAATTAAAATAGTTTATGCGCAACCTATGGTTATATACAATTTTCTTTAGCTGTGTGTTTGTATTAAATGCACAGACACCAGAAGAGGACATCGAAAAACCTAAAGATTCTATAAGTTCTAAAACGTTATTAAAACAAATTGGAAATGGATTCTTTCCTACTAAACTATGGAATTTCGATTTACGCTACCTTGTAAAATTCAATCAATACGAAGGTTTTAGAACAGGCTTAGGAGGTGTAACTAATGATAGTTTTTCAAAAAACTTCAGAATAGATTCTTACGGAGTTTACGGTTTTAGAGACCATCGTTTTAAATACAAAATTGGCGGAGGTTATCTTTTAAATAAAAAAGCTAAAGGTTGGCTTAATGTCTCTTACATAGACGATTTAATGGAAACAGGAAGTTCTGATTTCTTAACAGATGGACGCACATTTTCATTTTTCGAACCACGTTTATTAAACATTAGTTTGTTTCATAAACATATTACTTCGGCTGTATCTTATGAGCATGAAGTAAATCCTAAACTTATTACAGAAACCGAAATTGCTATTAGTAATATTCGTCCGACTTACGACTATAATTACGTGCTTGATAATATTGCTTATGGCTCTTTTGAAACCTCAATTGCTAAAATTGCTGTGCAATGGAATCCATTTTTAGAATATGAAACAATAGACGGAAAGACAGAAACTATAGTAGATGGCTATCCTAAATTCACTTTACAGTATAGTAAGAGTTTTAAAAATGTTCTAAATGCAGATTTTAATTTTTCGAAACTAGATTTTAGAACCATACACAAAGTTATCCATAATAAAGACTCTCATACTATTGGAACTTTATCTTTAGGTTTAGCGCATGGAGACACACCTTTAACGCATTTGTACCATGCCTATCCAAATAATATTAATAAAGAAACAATATTAAACCGTTTCTCTGTAGCTGGAATTAATAGTTTTGAAACTATGTTTTTTAATGAGTTTTTCTCAGACAGGTTTGCAACCTTAGTGGTTAAACACTACGTAAAACCATTTCGTTTTAACAACTATTTTAAGCCGCAATTAGTATTAGTAACGCGTTATGCAGTTGGGAATATGAATACTATTTCAAGACACCAAAACGTAAGTTTTGGCACTTTAAAAAGTGGATATACAGAGTCTGGTTTCGAAATAAACAAACTCTTATTAGGTTTCGGTTTAAGTTTCACTTATCGCTATGGTGCTTATCACCTGCCTAAGGAGGAAGATAATATTGCTCTTAAATTCACTTTTAATATTACATTATAAATACTAAACCATTTCTGTTTTGAAATGCTATAAAATCTATAGGTTTTCCATACCTTTGAAGCTCCTTTTAAAGCATCATGGCGAAACAAAAAAAATCTAAATTTTGGGACATAGTAGCTAGACTAATTTTACGTAATAAAATTGGTATCCTCTTAGGTATTATAATCATTACTATTTTATTTAGTACACAATGGAAATACATGCGTTTCACTTATACTGAAGCGAACCTATTACCAGACGATCACGAAGTAAATATTGAGTATAATAATTTCTTAGATATCTTTGGTGAGGAAGGAAATCTAATTGTATTAGGTGTAAAAGACTCCACTCTTTTTACTGTTGAAAAGCTAAATGCTTGGAATGCACTCTCTGATGATTTTAGAGTTGCAAACGAAGTGGAAAGCGTTGTATCTATTAAGGATCTACAAAAACTCGTAAAAAACACAAAAGAACAAAAATTCGATTTAGAACCTTTTATAAAAGATTCGGTTAAAACTCCAGCAGAAATAAAAGTACTTCAAGACGATCTTTTTAATAAATATCCTTTTTACGATAACTTCTTATTTAACAAAAAAACTAAAACAGTACGAACCGCAATTTACCTTAAAAAAGAATTGGTAAATACACCTGCTAGAAAAGATTTTGTTGTTGAAACTTTAATGAAAAAAGTTAAGGTGTTCGAAGATACTTACAATCTAGATGTTCGTGTTTCTGGAATGCCTTACATAAGAACATTAAATGCGCAAAATATTGTAGACGAAATTGGCTTGTTTGTTTTAGCAGCATTGGCAATTACATCGTTTATTTTCTTTTTATTCTTTCGCTCTTTTCGTGCAACCTTTATTTCCTTAATAGTCGTTTGCGTTGGTGTGATGTGGACACTAGGAATACTTGGTCTTTTAAAATATGAAATTACTGTATTAACAGCATTAATTCCACCACTTATTATTGTTATTGGGATTCCTAATTGTATTTTCCTAATTAACAAATATCAGCACGAAGTAAAATTACATGGTAACAAAGTAAAATCGCTGCAACGTGTTATTACAAAAGTTGGTAATGCTACTTTAATGACTAACGTTACAACAGCCTCTGGTTTTGCTACTTTTATTATAACAGAAAGTAAGTTATTAAAAGAATTTGGTATTGTAGCCTCGCTTAGTATTTTAGCCATATTTATATTGTGCTTACTTATTATTCCAATATTATACACCTTTTTACCTTACCCAAAAGAACGCCATTTAGAACATTTAAACAAACGTTGGATTGGTGGTTTTGTAGATTGGACAGTATGTATGGTAAAAGAAAAACGTATTGCTATTTATGCTACCTCTTTAGGCTTAATCATTGTTTGTATTATTGGAATTTATAAAATTAAAGTCTCGGGAAGTTTAATAGAAGACATGCCTAAAAATGCTGAATTCTTTAGTGATATTCGCTTTTTTGAAGAAGAATTTAATGGTATCATGCCAATGGAGATTATGATTGATACCAAGCGTAAAAAAGGAGTCATGAAATCGGCTACCTTAAAACGCATGAATCAACTTGAAGATTTAATTATCGAAATTCCAGAGTTATCGCGTCCTATTTCTGTGGTTAGTCTCGTTAAATATTCTAAGCAAGCTTACTATAATGGCAATCCGAAGTATTACCAACTCCCAACAAAACAGGAAGAAGCTTTTATTTTACCTTATGCTAAAAACTCAACATCTGGTGAAACAAATCTTTTAAATAACTTTGTAGATTCTACAGGACAATACGCTCGAATAACTACGTTTATGAAAGATATTGGAACCGACAAAATGGAACGTATCGAAGAGAATTTAGTCAATAAAATAAATAATGTTTTTCCAAAAGAAAAGTATGATATTACCATAACAGGAAAAGCGTTAGTATTTCAAAAAGGCACAAAATACCTGGTAAAAAATCTAGCACTTTCACTGTCTTTAGCTATTGTACTTATTTCATTGTTTATGGCTTACATGTTTCGTTCCTTTAGAATGATTATTGTTTCGCTAATACCAAATTTATTACCATTAGTAGTAACTGCTGGCTTAATGGGTTATTTAGGTGTCCCAATAAAACCATCGACTATATTAGTGTTTAGTATTGCTTTTGGAATCTCTGTAGATGACACTATTCACTTTTTAGCAAAATATAGACAAGAATTACAAGCCAACAACTGGAAAATTAAAAAATCGGTTTATGCCGCTTTAAGAGAAACTGGTGTAAGTATGTTTTACACCTCTATTGTTTTATTCTTTGGTTTTTCAGTCTTTACAATTTCAAGTTTTGGAGGAACCGTTGCACTTGGAGCATTAGTTTCGGTAACATTATTATTTGCTATGCTATCTAATTTATTATTATTGCCTTCACTTCTACTATCTTTAGAGCGAAGTATTGCTAATAAAGAAACGCTTAAAAAACCTTCAATAAATATTATTCCTGTTGAAAATGATCCTGATGAAAAATCAGAAGAATCAGAATAATAAAACAACGTAAAAATTTATATTTGCTATCTAATAAATACAAAAATGACAAAATTAACTATTGCACAATTATTAAAAGAAACAAAACTACAGCAGGTAGAAGCTAAAGGTTGGGTTCGTACATTCAGAGCTAAAAGATTTATTGCTTTAAATGATGGTTCTACGCTTAATAATATACAATGTGTTGTTGATTTCGAAAATACAGATGAAGAAACATTAAAGCGCATTACAACTGGTGCTGCAGTTCATATTAAAGGTGAGTTAGTAGAAAGCCAAGGTAAAGGACAAAGTGTTGAAATAGTGGTTTCTTCAATTGAAATCTTAGGAGATAGTGATCCAGAAACGTATCCTATTCAGCCTAAAAAGCACTCGTTTGAGTTTTTAAGAGAAAACGCACATTTACGTACACGTACAAACACTTTTAGCGCTGTTATGCGTTTACGTTCTGCATTATCTTTTGCAGTGCACAAGTATTTTAACGATAATGGTTTTAACTATATGCACACGCCTATTATTACAGGAAGTGATGCAGAAGGTGCAGGAGAAATGTTTAGAGTAAGTACTTTAGATCAAAAAAATCCTCCACTAAAAGAAGATGGATCAATAGACCATTCTAAAAACTTTTTTGGAAAAGACACAAACCTTACTGTTTCTGGACAATTAGAAGCAGAAACTTATGCAATGTCTCTTGGTAAAGTTTATACTTTTGGGCCAACATTTAGAGCAGAAAACTCTAACACTTCTCGTCATTTATCAGAATTTTGGATGATTGAACCAGAAGTCGCATTCATGGATTTAGCAGGAAACATGGATTTAGCTGAAGACTTTATGAAATCTGTTATCTCTTATGTTTTACAACACAATGCTGAAGATTTAGAATTTTTAGATCAACGCTTATTTGACGAAGAGAAAACAAAACCACAAGCAGAACGTAGCGAATTACGCTTAATTGAAAAATTAAAATTCGTAACCGATAATAATTTCAAACGTGTAAGCTATACTGAGGCAATAGATATTCTTAAAAACTCTAAGCCTAATAAAAAGAAAAAATTCAATTATATCATTGAAGAATGGGGAGCCGACTTACAGTCTGAACATGAACGTTTTTTAGTAGAAAAGCACTTTAAATGTCCAGTAATCTTGTTCGATTATCCTGCAAATATTAAAGCATTTTACATGCGTTTAAACGAAGATGGTAAAACCGTTCGCGCCATGGATATTCTATTTCCAGGTATTGGAGAAATGGTTGGAGGCTCTCAACGTGAAGAACGTTTAGACGTTTTAAAAGAGAAGATGGCTATTTTAGATATTTCTGAAGAAGAATTATGGTGGTACTTAGACTTACGTAAGTATGGAACTGCAGTGCATTCTGGTTTTGGTTTAGGCTTCGAGCGTTTAGTAATGTTCGCAACAGGAATGGGTAATATTCGCGATGTAATACCTTATCCAAGAACACCACAAAATGCTGAGTTCTAAAAGCAAACAACATAAATAAATTATTAAAACAATCTACTAATATCCATATTGTAGATTGTTTTTTTTATTTTTATACATAATCAACGATTCTATATGCTTAAACAATATTTACAGTTCAAATTATCGCAAAAATTGTCTCCGCAACAAATTCAATTAATGAAATTGATACAGTTGCCTACACAAGCTTTTGAGCAACGTTTAAAGCAAGAACTTGAAGAAAATCCTGCACTCGATACTGGAAAAGAAGAAAAAGAAGATGAGTATGAAGACATGGATAATTCTCAAGATGAGTATGATGACAATGAAAAAATTGAAGCAGAAGATATTAATGTTGACGACTATTTAAGTGATGATGAAATTCCAGATTACAGAACTAGCGTAAATAACTACAGTGCAGATGATGATGAAAAGAGTATTCCATATGCCTCTGGAACATCTTTTACCCAACATTTAAAAACACAATTAAATACGTATCGTTTAAACGATGAAGAACGTGATATCGCAGAGTTTTTAGTTGGTAGTGTTGACGAAAGTGGTTACATACGTCGTGAGCTAAGCGATATTATGGACGACTTAGCCTTTACACAAAACGTATATACAACCGAAGATAAAATTGAATATGTACTTAAAATAGTACACCAATTAGATCCTGCTGGTGTTGGTGCTCGAAATTTACAAGAATGTTTAAGTATTCAACTTAAAAGAAAAGAACAAACTCCAGATATAGCATTAGCTTCAGATATCATAAATAACGCTTTCGAGAAATTCACTAAAAAGCATTATAAAAAATTAATGTCTAAGTTCAATATTAGTGAAATTCAGCTTAAAGATGCTATTCACGAAATAGAACGTTTAAACCCAAAACCTGGAGGTAGTTATTCTGGAAATACCAGAATGATAGAGCACGTTATTCCAGATTTTGCTATTAAAATTGTTAATGGTGAGTTAGAGTTAACTTTAAATGGTAGAAATGCACCAGAATTACATGTATCTCGCGAGTATAACAACATGCTTAAAGGCTACAAAGAATCAAAAGAGAAATCTAAATCTCAAAAGGATGCTGTTATGTTTATTAAACAGAAGCTTGATGCTGCAAAATGGTTTATAGAGGCTATAAAGCAACGTCAACAGACTTTATTCGTAACTATGAGTTCTATTATGCATTACCAAAAAGAATACTTCTTAACTGGTGATGAGCGTAATTTAAGACCTATGATTTTAAAAGATATTGCAGACGAAATAGAAATGGATGTCTCTACCGTTTCCCGTGTTGCAAATAGTAAATATGTAGATACACCTTACGGAACAAAACTGATTAAAGAATTCTTTTCTGAATCTATGACTAACGATCAAGGTGAAGAAGTTTCGACTAGAGAAATTAAAAAAATTTTAGAAACGGTTATAGAAGAAGAAAGCAAAAAGAAACCATATACAGATGAAGCTTTAGCTAAAATATTAAAAGAAAAAGGCTATCCTATTGCTAGAAGAACGGTTGCAAAATATCGCGAGCAATTGGATATTTCTGTGGCTAGACTGCGAAAAGAATTATAATAATATAAAAAAGGCTTCGTGATACGAAGCCTTTTTTATAGAGAATAACTAACCTAGTTTACACCTACATTTTTAACTATAATAAATCAACACAACCACATCGAAACATATTTAACCAACTAAAAAAACATTTTTTTTTAATCTTCGTAGTCCAAAATTAACTTCTATACGTATATACTATCAAATGGCCTTATTTCTTCATAGGAATATTGGTTAATAGCGTAAACTTTTTAAAAGGTCATTTTAAATTTAATTATTTCTAGAAAGCGAAATAGAAATAATTGGTTAGTTTAGTTAGGAGCCAAAATCCTGTTTGATGCTTAATCGAACAGGATTTGGTTTGTTTAATGGTTTCTTAAATTAAGAAAAACTAAAATTTACTAGCTTGTTTTGTCATTCTTAATGAAAATAAGAAATCTGTTTATAGATATTAATTTTCTTTGTGAATAGTGTATTCACAGGTATATAAAAACAAAAAATGCTCGTCTAAGACGAGCATTTTTTATTTAAATAACTACATATATTTATTCTGTATCTGTAGCTTCAGTAGCTTGTTCTGCTTCTTCTGCTGCTTTTTCCTCAGCTTCAGCTTTTGCTTTTGCATTTTCCATTACTTTAATCTTTTTAAGTTTCGCTTTCCAAATTGTTAAACCTTCAGAATGCTTCTTAATATTATCGTGTACAGATTTTACAAGCGGATTCTTTTCATCAGCATGTTTGAAAAACAATAAGTTATTTTCTAACTGGTTTATTTCTCCTTTTATTTCACCAATTTTCTGGCGTATAAAACTGTATTCATTTTCAAGTGCTCTTTGGTCTTGAGCTGAAGATAAATCTTGAAGTCTGTTCTCAAACTTCATCATTTCTACTTCATTTTTATTCATATCTAAAGCACCAAATAAAGTATCTAAAGCTTTATTAAAATCGCTTTCAATTTTACGTTTATTTCCAGGTACACGACCAAGTGTTTTCCAATTTGCTATGTAATCTTTTATGGTAGCTAAATCTGCTTTTTGCTCACCAGATAATTTGGTTTCAGTAACCGTTTTTAAGAATGCTTCTTTTTCTGTGAATGCTTTTTCTTCTTCAGCATTGGCTTCGTTTCTTTTAGAATTAATTCTATCGAAATAATGGTTACAAGCACCTCTAAACTGTTTCCAAATTTTGTCGCTATCCTTTCTTGGTACATGACCAATAGTTTTCCAATCGCCTTGAATTTTCTTCATCAACTGCGTTGTAGCAGTAAAATCTTCACTGTCTTTATTAGCTTCGGCAATTTTTATTAACGCTACCTTTTTGTCTAAATTATCGTATTGATCTTTCTTTAAACTCTTATAGTACGTATTCTTTTTATGATTGAATTCACGAACGGAAACTTTGAATTTTGTCCAAGTCGCTTCATTAACTTTAATAGGTACTTTTCCAGCTTTAAAAAATTCTTCACGAAGCATTTCTACTTCTTTTATTTTCTTTTGCCAATCTTTATGCGAGTTTCCAGGATCGTTAGTCTTTTCTTCAATAATCCCAATAATACCATGTTTAAACTCTAAATTTTTCTCGTAAACTTTGTCTAAATGGTTGTAATATTCTTGACGTTTGTCATTAATAACCTTAGTCGCTTCTTTAAAACGGTCCCAAATTGGTTCTCTATGCTCTCTAGAAACAGGGCCTAATTCTTCTTTCCACATTTTGTGTAAAGCTTGTAATTCTCTAAAAGCACGATTATTATTTTCGTCTTTAGCTAATTCTTCGGCACGTTCAATAATTTTAGTTTTCTTTTCAAGATTATGCTCAAAATCTTTATCGCGTAAATCTCTATCTAAATGTAATAAATCGTAGAAACGCTCAACATTAAAATGATAACTGTTCCAGGCATTATTGTATTTATCTCTTGGTATCGATCCAGCAGCTTTCCACTGGTCTTGTAATTCTTTAAACTGCTTGTATTTTGTATTCATCGTTTCATCAAGATCTGTAAGCGCCTTGATGTCTTCAATAATTTGAAGTCTTGTCGATAAATTATCTTTTAAACCTTTTTCTAAACTCTTATAATGCGTTTTTGTTTTCTGGCGATATTCTTTATAAGCATCATTAAAACTGCGTTTTAAAGGAATAGAGTAATGGAAATCTATTTCGTTACCACCTTCTGCTAAAAATTCTTGCTTTTTTTCTTCTACAAGTGCATTGAATTTGTCGTTAAACTCATTTTTTATAGCTTCTACATGCTTTTTTATAGCTTGCACCTTTTGTGTTTCAACCAGTTTTTCAAGTTCGATAACTAAAGCATCTAAAGACATTTCGCTGTAGTCTTTATCTTCAATATTATGACGATCACTTGTGCCTTCATCCTCAGCATCTTCTGCATTAGAGTCGTCAATTTCATTAATTACAGCATCCTCATCATCCTCATTTTGAGAGTCTTGAGAGTCTGTTGTATTCTCTTCAACTGTTTCTTCAACAGTCTCTTCAACGTTATCAATTGCTGTGTTTTCTAGTGCTTCGTTTTCTTCGTTTCCGTCTGCTTTTGGCAGGTTATCTTGCTCTGACATTTTATAAAATGTTTTTATTAGGTAAAAATTTAGACTTTAAAGATACTAAAACTTGTGTTTTATTAGCCGTTTCAACTTCTTTTTCGATTAAAAGGTGCTTATTATTTATTCCAAATACTCCAAGATTTCTCGGCTTGCAGCTCCAACATCCTTTCTCCATTGATTATGGTCGCATTATTTTGCTTACCTAATCTTAGAAATTTTGTTTCCGAAGGATTGTAAATTAAATCGAATAATATATGTTGTTTAGAAATTTCCTGATAAGGAATATCTGGACACAAATCTATATCTGGAAAAGTGCCTAAAGGTGTGCTGTTAATAATAATTTGATGCGCATTTATAATAGTATCTGTAAGTTCGTTGTATGTGTATTTTACATTTTCTCCAACGTTTCGCGATACAAAATAATACTCGATATCAAGAGATTTTAAAGCATACGCAATTGCTTTACTTGCGCCTCCAGTACCTAGAATTAATGCTTTTTTATGGTGTTTTTTTATAAACGGTTTTAATGTTTTTTTAAATCCGTAATAGTCGGTATTATAACCAACATATTTTCCTTTTTTAGTAATTTTAATGGTGTTTACAGCACCAATAGCTTTGGCTTTTTTATTTAATTTATCTAAAAAAGGCATGACGCTTTCTTTATAGGGAATAGTAACATTGAAACCTTTTATAGTGGTTTCTTGCTTCAGTTTTGTATTAAATAAAGCAATGTTCTCAAGGTCGAAATTCTCGTAGCTTGTGTTTTTTATGTGTTCAGCTTCAAACTTATTTTTAAAATAATTTCTTGAAAATGAATACGAGATGTCTTTTCCTATTAATCCAAATCTACGCATGTATCTGTCGTGTTTTTCTGCCATACCATTCTAAACCTAAAACAATAGCGATGCCTATAATAATGTAAAATATAGCAAGATAAGTTTCTGTATTTAATTCTGGAACTAGTCGTTTGTAGTTTTCAATAATGTGTTTTCCGCGAGAATCTAAAATTTGGGCACCAGAAGTATCTGTTTTAAAAATAGTTTCTTTCCAAGGCCACACCACACCAAGTGAGCCAACAATAAAACCAATTATAGATGCTGTGGTTACGCTTTTATAATGTTTTAAAATATAACTTAATATATGCGAAAAACTAACCAAACCTACTACAGAACCTAAAGTAAATACAACAAGAACTTTAAGCATTCGCATGCGTTCTACATTTTCTGTAAAGCTGAAGTTACCTCCAGTAATTTCGTAAAAAGTATCGAAAAGAGCGTTTACAGAATCTACTAAAAGCAACACATAATTTCCTAATAAAATTAATATGAAAGATCCCGAAAACCCAGGAAGCGTCATCCCAGAAACACTAATAATACCACATAAAAACACAAACCAAAGATTGTCATTTTCCATTGCTGGATCAAGAAAACTAATACTTACACCAAGAATAGCACCTATTAATAGTGCTAAATAGGTAGTCGTTTTCCAATCTTTAAAATCTTTGCTTATATAATAAATTGAACCGATAATCATGCCGAAGAAAATGCTCCAAACATACAGTTCATAATGCTTAATAAAATAGTCTAGTATTTTAGAAATACTAAAATAACTAACAAGCATTCCCAAGAATAGCAGACTTAAAAATTTACCGTTTATGTAATAAAAAAACGACCTAAATCTACCATTAATTAACAGCTTTAAAGCTGTGAAATTCACGCGTTTTAGCGAATGAATAAACTCTTCGTAAAAGCCAGCAACAAAAGCCACAACACCACCAGACACTCCAGGAACCTTATTGGCAGCTCCCATTCCTAATCCTTTTAAGATTAAGAAGAACTTGTCTTTAAATGTTCGCGTGCTTTGCATTATGCTTTTTTTGAACCTACTTTTTCTAAAATAAAAATGGTCAAGAAACCAACAACCATTAATACAATTGAAAGTATTAATTGATGGTTTATACCATTAATTTCTGAATATAAATAAGGCGAAATACTATCTTCTAAAACCGTTTTATAACTATCGAAATTATTAGTGTTTTTTTGAAAAACAGAAAGTGTTCCCAAATCTGAAACCTGAGAAAAATCTAATACCTTTCCAGTTTCATCATCCATTACAGACACTGTTTTTTTCCATGGCCAAACTTTGTTTAGTGAGCCTAGAATAAAACCTGTTAAAAGCGCTAAGGTTGTATTGTGGTAATTTTTAAATAACCATTTTAACAAACGGCTAAAACTTAATAAACCTACTAATGCTCCAACTGCAAAAATGGCGATACGTTTAATGTCGAAATCATGCATAGCATCACTTAACGTTTTGTAAGCTCCTAAAATGACTAAAATAAACGAACCTGAAATTCCCGGTAAAATCATAGCACAAATAGCTATTGCTCCAGCAAAAAATAGGTAATACGGATTAGAATTTGCTGCTAACGATGGCAAACTAGTAATATAGTAAGCTAGAGCTGCACCAGTAATTAGAGCAACAATTGAACCTGCTGTCCATTTAGTAACTTGTTTCCCAACAAAATAGATACTAACAACTATAAGCCCAAAAAAGAACGACCAGATTAAAACAGGATGCTGTTCTATTAAGTATTTTGCTAGCCTCATAAAAGAAGCAAAACTTATTATTATTCCTGTAAGTAGTGCGAGTAGAAAATTACCGTTTGCTTGTGTCCAAAAAGACTTAAAACCTTCTTGTTTTAACGTTTTAAAAAGTGATAGATTTACATTACTTATAGAAGAAATTAATTCTTCGTAAATACCAGATATAAAAGCAATTGTACCTCCAGAAACTCCTGGAACGGCATCTGCAGCTCCCATTGCAACACCTTTAAAGGCAATTATAAAATAATCTTTAATACTTCTTTGCATATCTTAATTTTTCTATCAAATCAAAGGTATGCAATTTTAGTAATTCTGCAAGGTTTTGAAACCCAGTAGGATTAATAATTTTTTTGTTGATTACGAATTGTGCATATGCAGAAACTAAAATAATTGGAACTTCAGTTTTTCTTGTGTCCATAATATTAAATTCCCATTTTACAATTTCAAACTTTTTACAAAAATGGTAGAACCTCTGTCTCCTGTCTTAATAAGATATTCAAGGTCATAAAGGTCTAAGTTAGATTAAAGCTAATTTGTGTTATGCAATATTCTTACAACTATATCCTGTAAAAACAATTTATATAGTAATCAGTTTTTTAAAAAGCAGTGACTCATAAACCTCAGGAAATAGTTCCTCTAGAACAATAATTTGCTCAGCATCAAAACGCATGGCGTTTCTTAAATGGTACGTTGCTTTTTCAGTTTCTAGTAACTGAAAATATAAACCTGCTAATCTAAATTCTATTTCAGCATTTTCTGGAAAAAAATCTTGAGCTTGAATTAAATTAAAAGTTGCAGTTTCCTGCTCTCCTAATTTTGCTAATATATCTGTTCGAATTAACCACGTTTCTAGTTCGTAATTTCCTAAATCTAAAACACGTTTATAACCACGTTCTGCTTCTTCAAGGAAATTTAATCTATGATTAATTTTTGCATAGTATTTCCAATACGAAACATTTTCACTATCAATATTTATAGCTTTATTAGTGTAGTATAATGCTTTTTGATAGTTATTATTCTTGCAGTAAAACTTAGTAATTGCAATCCAGCCTTTATCTAAAAGCGGATCTTCATGAACCGTTTTGTAATAATAATGTACTGCTAAATCGTTGTTGCCTAATTTTTCATGACAACTACCAATTCTAAGCAATGCAAAAGACGTTGGATCTTCTAGAGAGAGTGTTATACTATAGTTCTCGATGGCTTCATTGTATAAATTGAGCTTTTCTAAAACCTTACCTTTTTCAATATAGGCACCAACAAAAGTATCGTCGGAAATAATTGCAAAATCGTAAGCACCTAATGCTTTTTCATACTCTTTTAACTCGTAATATTGACGACCAAGTTGGTGCCAAGCGACCTCACAATATGGGTTTTTATCTAAATAGATATTTAAATAGGTAATGGCTTCTTCATTTTTATCTAAAAAATCGAAGCAATAAATAATATTATAAAGCGACGCATAATCTTCTGGATTAGCATCTAAACATTCCATAAAACTATCTCTAGCCATATCAAATTGGTCTAGAAATAAATATTCCATACCTATTAACGAATGTAAATCTGCAGTATCTTCAGAAAGATCTAAAGCGCGTTTTAAAACATCAATAGCTTCATCATGCTTATCTTCTTTAGATAGAATATTAGCTTTTTGAATATAGATTTCTTCGTTTGAAGGTTCAAGGATATACAATTCGTTTAAAAGTGAATTGGCTTTGCCTAATTCATTTTCAAAAACAAAAATTTCAACTTTAAAAAGTTTTAAACTTGTAGAACTAGGATGCTGTTCTAAACCTAATTTAATTGCTTTTTTTGCAAGCGCAACCTTACCTTGATTAAGGTAATGATGAATAATATTCTCGAACTCACTTGAGTCAAAAAACAACACATTGTTTGTTTTAAGCATGGACTCAAATTTAGTTAGCGATCTGTTACTAGGTTCTTCTTCTTGGCTAAAATCCATAGGCATTAGTTTAGCATTTCTATGTAATAAATGTAATGCCTAAAGCATCATTTTTTGGGTATTACAGACAAATGTTTTTAACAAAGTAATGAACAAGTGCAAGCTGTCATCTTAATTTAATAGGCTTCGTGACTGACAATTAAAAAGTTACAGCTACTTATATCGTATTGCTTTGTATTGTGTTTAATACTTCAACAATAATGCCACAGCCTTTAATAATCTCGTCGTTGCTAATAGTAAGTGGTGGTGTAATTCTAATAGCTCTTGGTTCGAATAATAACCAAAATAGAATTAAACCATTATCTTGAGCGCTTAAAATGAGCTGATTAACTGTTTCTGCGGAAGGTAATATTGCAGCCAACATTAAACCTTTTCCTCTTATTTCTTCTATTAAAGGATGCTTTAAATGGGTTCTTACAAGTTGTTCTTTTTCTAAAGCTTGTGACATTAAGTCACTTTCTGTAATTTCTTTTAATGTCGCTAAAGCTGCCGAAGCAATTACAGGATTCCCACCAAAAGTAGTAATATGTCCCAATTTAGGATTGTCTTGCAACATATCCATTAATTTTGCCGACGCAGTAAACGCTCCAATTGGCAAACCGCCTCCAAGACCTTTTCCTGTTACCAAAATATCTGGAATACAATTGTAATTTTCGAAGCCAAATAATTTTCCTGTTCTACCAATTCCTGGTTGAACATCGTCTAATATTAATAAGGCACCAACGTCGTTACAACGCTGTTTTACCTTTTGTAGATAGTTGTTTTTAGGCTCTATAAAACCTGCTCCACCTTGAATAGTTTCTAAAATAACGCAAGCCGTTTTTGTTGTAATGTGCTTTAAATGTGGTTCGTAATTAAAAGTGATATGACTAATTTCTGGTAGCAATGGCCTAAAAGGCGCTTTGCGTTCTTCAAAATCCATTAAACTAAGCGAACCCATTGTATTGCCATGGTAAGCATTATGCGCAGCAATAATTTGGCTTCTGCCTGTTGCCCTTCTAGCCAATTTTAATGCGCCTTCAATAGCTTCGGTTCCAGAATTTACTAAGTATGTTTTTTCAAGTGAATGTGGTAAGTTTTTAGCTAGTAACGCACACAAATCTACAGCAGGTTTCTGGATGTATTCGCCATAAACCATAACATGTAAATATTGATCTACTTGTTTTTTTATAGCCGAAACAACTCTTGGATGCGAATGCCCTAAACTACAAGCCGAAACACCTGCAACAAAATCTAAATACTCTTTCTTATTGGTATCGTAAATATAAGAACCTTTAGCGTGAGAAATTTCCATAGCCAAAGGATGTGGTGTGGTTTGCGCTTGGTATTTAAAGAATTGATCTTTCATTATTCTTTTTCAACCTTTACTGCCTTACCAAGTGTTGGTTTTAAGTTTTTAGGCTTTCTTTGTTTTGGAAGATTACTTTTTATAACCTCTGGCTTAATTGTTGTTTTAGGAATTTGTCTTGACGCTTTCTGCGGCTTATCGTCACGCGCATCTCCAAAACGAACATTAGGCTTGCTTTCTTTGTCTGCTTTATCTACACGCTTTAATAAGTCTGCATCAAAAAATTCTTCTTCCGGAACAGCTGGCGCTAAGCCTTTTATTATTGGTAACTCTAAAGGTGGATCGTCTTTAAATAAATCGTCTACACTTAATGGTCTTTCGTCTTCTCTCCAATCGAAGTCTTTCAATCTCATAGCTCCTTTTGGAATATCGTCTTCAGGATACGTATTTGCTTCAGCCGAAATTAATCGTTTATACCTATTAATACCACCTGCTTCAAAATACATTTCAATATTTGCAGAACGCGCTTTGTCTAAGCCAACAAACTCATCGTCTTCGTTTCTAATAATAAAAATTGATTCAGCATTTTTAAAGATGTTAACCTGCTTCATTTGGTTTTCGTCATCAAACAAACCAATAAGACGCTTTCCTTTTATTTGGCTGTAATAATCCTCACTTATTGTGTCTTTACTAATAATAAAAGCATTTTCAAAAACGATAAGTGAGTCTATTTTTTCGGTTTCTGGATTAGATTTTAAATGAATAGTATCACCAGTAATTTGGTTTGTTAAATTCCAAAGAATAGGTCTTCTTTTTACTGCAAAGGCATCTTTTAAAGATAAACGCGATAAATTAATAAGCTGTGTTAAACCCGTTTGATGATTAACATGAATGGAATCTGCTTTTCCGCTGATATCAGATTTATACAACTTTGCATTTCTGAAAGCTCTCGTTATTCTATTATCTTCTTTTCCAGTAATCATCAACGTATCTGAATGGATATAAACAGAATCTTTTTCTTGAACCGAAACAGCCAAAGCCCTCTTTGTTACAAAAGCAGAGTCTTTAGACTTGTAAACTTCGGCATAATGACCTGTTATAATACTTTTATTTATGGTATCTGTAATAGTAATGTTATTTGTGGCAGAAGCAAAATCGCGATTTCTATCAAAATACATACTGTCGCCAACAACTACACGATTATCGTAATCTATTCTAGAATTTTTAGTGAAGTAACCTTTGTCGCTGTTAGTGTTGTAAAATCCACGTTCGCAATAAACGGTACTTGTTTCTCCTACAATTTTTGAAGGCCCATACATGTAAGCATGTCCAGTTTCCGAAAAGAAATCTAATTGATTTGTGGTGAGTACATATTCAGGGTTTACTAATTTTACATTATCAAGAAAGCGGTATTTTTTTATAGACATATAATAACGACCAACAGTACTCGTAATGGTTCCAGAAGAATCTCTAACCACCATACCGTCTTCGTTATAAAAAGCCTCTTGCTTGGCACGATCGAAAAAGAGCTTATCTGTAGTTAATGTAGAACTTGGCTCTGTTAAAACCACGTCGCCTTTTGCGTAAGCTAATTGTGTTTTTCCGCTATACTCTGCATATCTGGCTACCATTGTAATGGTATCTCCTTGAATCATTTTTACGTTCCCATAAGCTTCAACAAAGTTTTCTTTACCATATAAAACTGCTTGGTCGCAATACATATCGATACCATCATGATAAACATGTACTTGTCCTGCATCACTACGCGTTAGAATTCTTGCGCCTGGATATTTTTCTTCGTCTATTTCACCAAAAGCACCAGAGTCTTTAATTTCAATATTTTTGCGTTGTTGCGCAAAACCATTAAAAGAAATGAGGCTTAGAAGAAATACTATAAATATGTTTTTAAACATCTTTAAAATATGAGTGTTTGTGCAAAAATAACTATTAATATGAGTTAGCATTATGTATTAGTAAAATTTTAATACCAAAAAGCTTGTCGAAGACTTTTTAGGGTGGTTTAAAAATTATTTTTTTTGTAACAATATAAGTTGTCATTCTTCGACAAAATATTGATTTTAGCGAAGAATATATTTTTAATCTGTAAAAAATGTATAACAACGTGTAAATACGTGTTTTGAAAATTATAACGGTTTTTTTGGTTTATACCAAAAATAAGAACGTTATTTGTGCCGCTATTAATTGAACTTGACCTTAAATCAAAAGCACTAAAAACCAACAGTATATAGTATATACTTCCCTCTCGATTTAAGATTATATCAATTTTTAACATTTTTTTAGCAAATTTTAATTTACAATATTACCTAATCTAACATTAACCAAAACATGATGAAAAGAATTTTACTTTTTGTGGCACTTGCTTTTATGGCCAGTTTTGCTACAGCACAAACATTTAACTATCAGGCAGCTGCAAGAGGTGCAGGTGGAGATTTAATTATTCAAGACGACTTAGGTGTCAAAGTAAGAATCCTTGCAGGATCTAATGCTGGAACAGAAGTTTTCTCAGAAACTTTTAATGTAACTACTAATGACAATGGTGTTTTTAATCTTGCAATAGGAGATGGAGCAAATGTCTCTGGATCTTTAGTAACATTAAATTGGGGAAATGTAGATTATTTCTTAGAAATCGCTATCGATGAAGATGGTGGTATTATCTATCAGGTAGTTGGTACTTCTCAATTAAGAGTCGTTCCAGTTGCAATGACTTCTTTACAGTTTGAGGAACAAGTTGGTACTACAAATGTTATTCAATTAGCAACTACAGTTGCAAACAATTCAGGTAACATTACAGTTTTAAATAACAATGATGCTAATCAAGCTTCTAGGCTTCTTACTTTAGAGAATGCGAATTTAGATGCAAGATTGACAGCTGCGGAAGCTGCTATTGCTCAAAATACAACAGATATTTCTGGTAACAATTCTAATTTACAAGCAAACATAGATGCTGTTCAAACAGATGTTGATCAAAACGAATTAGATGCAGATGCTGCAATTGCAGGAGTTCAAGCAGACGTAGATTCAAACGAAACTAATAGTGACTGATGTAGACGGAAACGAAACTGATAGTGATGCAGCAGATGCAACATTACAAACTAATATCGATGCTGTACAAACTGATGTAGACGGAAACGAGACTGATAGTGATGCAGCAGATGCAACATTACAAACTAATATCGATGCTGTACAAACTGATGTAGACGGAAACGAAACTGATAGTGATGCAGCAGATGCAACATTACAAACTAATATCGATGCTGTACAAACTGATGTAGACGGAAACGAAACTGATAGTGATGCAGCAGATGCAACATTACAAACTAATATCGATGCTGTACAAACTGATGTAGACGGAAACGAAACTAATAGTGATGCAGCAGATGCAACATTACAAACTAATATTGATGCTGTACAAACTGATGTAGACGGAAACGAAACTGATAGTGATGCAGCAGATGCAGCAATTCAAGCAGATGTAGACGGAAACGAAACTAATAGTGATGCAGCAGATGCAACATTACAAACTAATATCGATGCTGTACAAACTGATGTAGACGGAAACGAAACTGATAGTGATGCAGCAGATGCAACATTACAGACTAATATCGATGCTGTACAAACTGATGTAGACGGAAACGAAACAGCTAGTGATGCAGCAGATGTGACATTACAGACTAATATTGATGCTGTACAAACTGATGTAGACGGAAACGAAACTGATAGTGATGCAGCAGATGCAACATTACAAACTAATATCGATGCTGTACAAACTGATGTAGACGGAAACGAAACTGATAGTGATGCAGCAGATGCAACATTACAAACTAATATCGATGCTGTACAAACTGATGTAGACGGAAACGAAACTGATAGTGATGCAGCAGATGCAACATTACAAACTAATATCGATGCTGTACAAACTGATGTAGACGGAAACGAAACTGATAGTGATGCAGCAGATGCAACATTACAAACTAATATCGATGCTGTACAAACTGATGTAGACGGAAACGAAACTAATAGTGATGCAGCAGATGCAACATTACAAACTAATATCGATGCTGTACAAACTGATGTAGACGGAAACGAAACTGATAGTGATGCAGCAGATGCAACATTACAAACTAATATTGATGCTGTACAAACTGATGTAGACGGAAACGAAACTGATAGTGATGCAGCAGATGTGACATTACAGACTAATATTGATGCTGTACAAACTGATGTAGACGGAAACGAAACTGATAGTGATGCAGCAAATGTAACATTACAGACTAATATTGATGCTGTACAAACTGATGTAGACGGAAACGAAACTGATAGTGATGCAGCAGATGCAACATTACAAACTAATATCGATGCTGTACAAACTGATGTAGACGGAAACGAAACTGATAGTGATGCAGCAGATGCAACATTACAAACTAATATCGATGCTGTACAAACTGATGTAGACGGAAACGAAACTGATAGTGATGCAGCAGATGCAACATTACAAACTAATATCGATGCTGTACAAACTGATGTAGACGGAAACGAAACTGATAGTGATGCAGCAGATGTAACATTACAGACTAATATCGATGCTGTACAAACTGATGTAGACGGAAACGAAACTGATAGTGATGCAGCAGATGCAGCATTAGACACTAGAGTTTTAGCAATAGAAAACATGAATGGAGACGCTACATTAAATGGTAGTGATTTTCAATTAAACGCAAATTCTGTAACAACAGATGAGGTAGCTTTAAACTCTTTAACAAATCAAGATTTAGCAAGTAACTCTGTAGGTCAAGATGAATTACAAGACCAATCAGTAGGTGTTGGTGAATTACAAGATGGAGCAGTTTCTACTCCTAAAATGGCTTCTGGAGCAGTAAATAGCTCTATTATTGCTAATGGTCAAGTACATAACGAAGATTTAAATCTTGCAGATATTACACTTAGCAATAACGATGCTTTAGCAGGAACTGTAGGATTAGCTACTAACACTGAAGTGGTAACTGCTATTTCTGGTGTTCAAGCAGATGTTGATCAAAATGCAGCAGATAGTGATGCAGCAGATGCAGCAATTCAAGCAGATGTAGATGGAAACGAAACTGATAGTGATGCAGCAGATGTAACATTACAAACTAATATCGATGCTGTACAAACTGATGTAGACGGAAACGAAACTGATAGTGATGCAGCAGATGCAACATTACAAACTAATATCGATGCTGTACAAACTGATGTAGACGGAAACGAAACTGATAGTGATGCAGCAGATGCAACATTACAAACTAATATCGATGCTGTACAAACTGATGTAGACGGAAACGAGACTGATAGTGATGCAGCAGATGCAACATTACAAACTAATATCGATGCTGTACAAACTGATGTAGACGGAAACGAAACTGATAGTGATGCAGCAGATGCAACATTACAAACTAATATCGATGCTGTACAAACTGATGTAGACGGAAACGAAACTGATAGTGATGCAGCAGATGCAGCAATTCAAGCAGATGTAGATGGAAACGAAACTGATAGTGATGCAGCAGATGCAACATTACAAACTAATATCGATGCTGTACAAACTGATGTAGACGGAAACGAAACTGATAGTGATGCAGCAGATGCAGCAATTCAAGCAGATGTAGATGGAAACGAAACTGATAGTGATGCAGCAGATGTAACATTACAAACTAATATCGATGCTGTACAAACTGATGTAGACGGAAACGAAACTGATAGTGATGCAGCAGATGTAACATTACAAACTAATATCGATGCTGTACAAACTGATGTAGACGGAAACGAAACTGATAGTGATGCAGCAGATGCAACATTACAAACTAATATCGATGCTGTACAAACTGATGTAGACGGAAACGAAACTGATAGTGATGCAGCAGATGCAACATTACAAACTAATATCGATGCTGTACAAACTGATGTAGACGGAAACGAAACTGATAGTGATGCAGCAGATGCAACATTACAAACTAATATCGATGCTGTACAAACTGATGTAGACGGAAACGAAACTAATAGTGATGCAGCAGATGCAACATTACAAACTAATATCGATGCTGTACAAACTGATGTAGACGGAAACGAAACAGCTAGTGATGCAGCAGATGCAGCAATTCAAGCAGATGTAGACGGAAACGAAACTGATAGTGATGCAGCAGATGCAACATTACAAACTAATATCGATGCTGTACAAACTGATGTAGACGGAAACGAAACTGATAGTGATGCAGCAGATGCAACATTACAAACTAATATCGATGCTGTACAAACTGATGTAGACGGAAACGAAACAGCTAGTGATGCAGCAGATACAACATTACAAACTAATATCGATGCTGTACAAACTGATGTAGACGGAAACGAAACTGATAGTGATGCAGCAGATGTAACATTACAGACAAATATCGATGCTGTACAAACTGATGTAGACGGAAACGAAACTGATAGTGATGCAGCAGATGTAACATTACAGACTAATATCGATGCTGTACAAACTGATGTAGACGGAAACGAAACAGCTAGTGATGCAGCAGATGCAACATTACAAACTAATATCGATGCTGTACAAACTGATGTAGACGGAAACGAAACTGATAGTGATGCAGCAAATGTGACATTACAGACTAATATTGATGCTGTACAAACTGATGTAGACGGAAACGAAACTGATAGTGATGCAGCAAATGTAACATTACAGACTAATATTGATGCTGTACAAACTGATGTAGACGGAAACGAAACAGCTAGTGATGCAGCAGATGTAACATTACAAACTAATATTGATGCTGTACAAACTGATGTAGACGGAAACGAAACTGATAGTGATGCAGCAAATGTAACATTACAGACTAATATTGATGCTGTACAAACTGATGTAGACGGAAACGAAACAGCTAGTGATGCAGCAGATGCAACATTACAAACTAATATCGATGCTGTACAAACTGATGTAGACGGAAACGAAACAGCTAGTGATGCAGCAGATGCAACATTACAGACTAATATCGATGCTGTTCAAACAAATGTGGATAATTTAGATACAGATGATGTTGCAGAAGCAACAAACCTTTATTATACAGACGCAAGAGTTTCAACAAAATTAGATGCAACAACAGGAGATGTAACATTCGCTTCTGGAGTTTCTACTATTGGAGCTGGACAAGTTACTAGCACAATGATGGCTGCAAGTTCAGTATCAGGAGGTGTTGCTGGAACTATTGTAGACGATTCTATTATAGCACAAGACATTGCACCAGATGCAATTACAACATCGGAATTAGCTGAGGGTTCTGTTGAAAGTATTGATATTAAAGATGCTACTATTACTTCTAGTGATATTGCAAATAATGCTGTTACAACTAATGCTATTTTAAACAGTACTATTACGGCAGATGATTTAGCACCAGACTCAATAACAACATCTGAAATTACAAATGGAGCAATAGAAACTCAAGATATTAAAAACAGCGCAGTTACTGAAGCTAAACTGTCTCCAAGTGTAAATACAAGTTTGGATTCAGCTGATAGTGCAATACAAACAGAAATTGATCCAGTATTTGTTGCTTCAGCTGCAAACTCTATTACAAATGCAGGTAGTGGTTTAGTTATTACAGATACTGAAAGAACGAAGTTAAATGGTATTGAAACAAGTGCAACTGCAGATCAAGCAGCTTCAGAAGTGGTTTCAACAGTAACTGGAAATATTGCAGCTACGAATGTAGATGCAGCCATTGCAGAATTAGAAGCTGAAAAAGCACCATTAGCAAGCCCTGCATTTACAGGAACTGTTACAGGTGTAACTAAAACAATGGTTGGATTAGCAAATGTTGATAATACTTCAGATGCTAACAAACCAGTTTCAACTGCTACGAGTACGGCTTTAGGATTAAAAGCACCATTAGCAAGCCCTGCATTTACAGGAACTGTTACAGGTGTAACTAAAGCAATGGTTGGATTAGCAAATGTTGATAATACTTCAGATGCTAACAAACCAGTATCAACTGCTACGAGTACGGCTTTAGGATTAAAAGCACCATTAGCAAGTCCTGCATTTACAGGAACTGTTACAGGTGTAACTAAAGCAATGGTTGGATTAGCAAATGTTGATAATACTTCAGATGCTAACAAACCAGTATCAACTGCAACGAGTACGGCTTTAGGATTAAAAGCACCATTAGCAAGCCCTACTTTTACAGGAACGGTTACAGGTGTAACTAAAACAATGGTTGGATTAGCAAATGTTGATAATACTTCAGATGCTAACAAACCAGTATCAACTGCAACGAGTACGGCTTTAGGATTAAAAGCACCATTAGCAAGCCCTGCATTTACAGGAACTGTTACAGGTGTAACTAAAACAATGGTTGGATTAGCAAATGTTGATAATACTTCAGATGCAGACAAACCAGTTTCAACTGCAACGAGTACTGCTTTAGGATTAAAAGCTAACTCAGCTAGTCCTACATTTACAGGTAATGTTACAGCAACCAGTTTAGTTAATAGTTTAAATCCATCACTAAATAATTTGAAGTTTATTGGGAATAATGACACTCGATTATCAGCAGCTACTTTTTTGAGATTAAGGGTTAATAATGCTGATAAGCTTGTTGCTTTAAACGATAAAATATATTCTACAGTTCCTATTGGAATAGGAACTCAATTTCCTTCAGCAGATTTAGACATTGTTGGAAGTTTTCAATATAAAGATGGAAATCAAAGCCTTGGTAAAGTATTAACTTCAGATGCAGATGGAATAGCAAGTTGGGCAGATTCTGCAACAGGAACCGATGACCAAACAGCTGCGGAAGTGGTTTCAACTGCAACAGGAAATATTGCTGCTATAAATGTAAATGCTGCAATTGCTGAGTTAGAAGCAGAGAAAGCACCATTAGCAAACCCTACTTTTACAGGTAATGTAAACATGACTGGTGATTTACATTTAAAATCAACAAAAATAATTACAAATGATGGTACTGGGCGTGTTGAATTTTTTAACACCGCAGGAGTTGAGCTTATTGAATTTAATGGTTCCAACATAAATCTTCAAAATAATGTTGTGTTGATTCAAGAAAAATTAGGAATTGGAATTGGCGATACTTCACCAACGGCAGTTTTAGATGTAGCAGGAACAGTAAAAATAGTAGATGGTACGCAAGGAGCAGGTAAAGTATTAACTTCTGATGCGTCAGGTAATGCAACATGGGCAGCACCAGCAGCAGCATCTGGAACTGGAGCACAGTATAAAGGCTTAACTATATTAAATGTTGGTGGAAATTATAATGTCACGGCTACTGATTATATTATGAGTGTACTCTCAGCTTCAGTAACTGTAACTTTACCTGCAATGCCTGCTCAAGGTCGAGTATTAATTATATCGAATAATACTGGAACTACTTGTACTGTATCTGGACCAATTATTGTTACAGGTGCTTCAACTCCAACTACTATATTAAATTCAGGTGATTCTATTAAAATAATTTATCATTCTGCTATTGCTAAATGGATTGTAGTATCACACTAATGTTATTTGGTCTTATATTTAATAGTTACAGATGTATTTAAATAATGTCTTTAGCATTAAATTTTAATCACACAATTGCCTCTCTTTTAAGAGAGGCAATTATTAAAAAAATAAAAAGAAATGAAAACAACATTAAAAGTAATATTCTGTTTATTCTTTTGTTTTTCTCAAGCACAAAGTATAGAAAGACAAGTTATAGGAGTCTCTGGAGAAACGCTATCTAATGGCACAGTGTCTTTAGATTTTACTGTTGGAGAACTGGCTGTAACTTCTATTACAAATGGTACAACAACTTTAAACCAAGGTTTTCACCAACCAAATATTGTATTAGGTATAAAGGTTAATACAATTGCTTTTTTACAAGGTGCTTTATTAAACAGTACCAATGGTTTAATGCGTGACGATTTACGTGCAGGTTTTTTACCAACAACATCACCATATAGTGATACTTTAACATGTGTACCTTCTGTATTTAATACAGGTGGAACTTCTGGAACAGGTTTAGACACAGACGATATTGTAGATTGGATTTTTGTAGAGCTTCGCGATGAGAACGATAATATTAATGTAATCGCTAACCAATCTGCGTTATTACAAAGAGATGGAGATATAGTAAGCGTAGATGGTATTTCAGATTTAGAATTTAATGTCGCTGCTAAAAACTATTATGTAGTTGTAAAGCATAGAAACCACTTAGGTATCATGACAGCAAACACAGTAGCTTTGTCTAGCACATTGTTAACCGTAGATTTTACAGATGCAAACAATCAAGTTACTTTTGGTACAAATGCACAAACAACATTTGGGATGCCAAGTGGTGTTGTAGCACTATGGGCTGGAGATACTAATGGAGATGGAAGATTAAATTACTCTGGAACATTCTCAGACATACCGTCAATACGTAGTCATGTGTTTAATGATCCAAATAATTCTGTATTTGGAGGACCACCAGCAGCTACCTATCAATCTATAGGTTATTTTGGTACAGATGTTAATATGGAAGGTTTAACAGTGTATTCTGGAGCAAACAGTGATGTTCCAAATATAAGAAATAACATATTTAATAATTCTTCAAATTCAGTATTTGGAGGACCACCAGCAGCTACATACGTTTTTATACAACAATTACCAGGTGGAGCTAACTAAAGACAAACAACAAATATTAAATAATAAAACAATGAAAAGAATATTACTCTTATTAACGCTAGTATTAAGTTTAAGCATACAGGCTCAATCTTATGAATTTACATTAATTCAAAATGACGTAGCTGAATTCTCTGTAGCCGTAGTGCCAGATTTTAATTCTACTGCACCACATCCAATTGTGAATGACCATAATTTCACTATTATGTTACCAGATGGTGCTACAGTAGCAAATGTTTCTGGAATAGGAACCTATACTACAGGTGTTTATACAAACTTAGATGGAGCACCTGCGCCAGGACCTGGAAATGATGCAACTGTATTTAATCTTGTACAAGATATTACTTTGGTTGCCCATACAATAGGAACACCTATAGTCTTAGCTACTTTTGATGTTCTTGGCCCACCTGATACTGGAGCTGTTTCTCTTTTAGAAAATGGTGCATTAACAACTGCATCACAAGATATTTTTAAAAGCTTTTTTATAGCAACTACAAGTGGTAATCTTGCCGATGGATCTTCAAATGGTTATATTGGCCAAACAGGAGATGTTATGTTTGCTTATGATGCAACTACTTTAAGTGCTCCAACTGCAGAATTAGTTGGTGTTTCAATATTTCCTAACCCAGCAATGGACGTTGTTAATATTAAAGGTTTAAAGAACGACTTAAAAAGTATTGAGGTCTATAATATTGCAGGACAAAAAGTTATAACTGCTGCAAACAACTTAGAAACTATTAACGTTAGTGAGTTAGAAGCTGGAGTTTACTTTCTTAACCTATATACAGAAAACGCAAGTAAAACAATTAAATTTATTAAGCAGAAATAAGCTTTTATAGATTACTATTAAATTGAAATTTTAAAACCATTCAAATTACTTTGAATGGTTTTTTTTGTGTCTTATTGTGTCGCTTTCTATTCAAAAAAACAAGTTGAAATCCGTAATGATTTTGCATAAAAAAACCTATCCTCTTAATTAAAAGTTGATAGGTTTTATGTGTTATTTTTTAGAAATTAATTAATCTCTAAAAATAGTTTGCTTTCTATCTGGACCAACAGAAACAATTGTAATAGGAATTTCTAATTCTTTTTCAAGAAACTCTATATACTCGTTTAATGCTTTAGGTAGTTGCGCGTAGGCGTTCATTCCTGTTAAGTCTTCACTCCAACCACTAAATTCGGTATAAACTGGTTCTACGTTTTCTGGCTCGATATTAAACGGTAAGTGTTCGATAGTTTCACCTTTATATTTATAAGCGGTTGCTACTTTTAGGGTTTTAAAACCAGAAAGCACATCACTTTTCATCATCATTAATTGTGTAACACCATTAACACGACATGTGTATTTTAAGGCTACTAAATCTAGCCAACCACAACGTCTTGCTCTACCTGTTACAGCTCCAAATTCTTGACCTACTCTTGCCATTTCTTCACCATCTGCATCAAATAACTCAGTAGGAAAAGGTCCAGAACCAACACGTGTAGTGTAAGCTTTAAAAATACCAAAGACTTCTTTTATTTGGTTTGGTGCAATACCTAACCCTGTACAAGCTCCAGCAGCTGTTGTATTAGAAGATGTAACAAATGGATACGTTCCAAAGTCAATATCTAAAAGAGAGCCTTGAGCACCTTCTGCTAGTATCGTTTTGCCATCTTTTAGCGCTTGGTGTAAATAAGCTTCACTATCTATAAATTGTAATTCTCTTAATCTTTCTACAGACTCGAAAAATTCAACTTCCATTTCTTCTAAATCATATTGCACATCTACATTGTAGAAAGCAATCATTGCTTCATGCTTATTCGCTAAAGCTCTGTATTTTTCTTTCCAATCTGGCATTTCTAAATCCCCAACGCGAATACCGTTTCTACCCGTTTTATCCATGTAAGTTGGACCAATACCTTTTAAAGTAGAACCAATTTTAGCTTTTCCTTTAGAAGCTTCACTTGCAGCATCTAATAAACGATGTGTTGGTAAAATTAAATGCGCTTTACGCGAAACAATTAGTTTTGCTTTATAATCAATATCAAATTGATCTAAACCTTCTAATTCTTTTATAAAAACTACAGGATCGACAACAACGCCATTTCCAATAATATTCATAGACTCTTTATGAAAAATTCCAGAAGGAATCGTTCTAAGCACATGTTTTATACCATCAAATTTAAGAGTATGCCCTGCATTTGGGCCACCTTGAAAGCGTGCGATAATGTTGTAATTCTTGGTTAATACATCAACAATTTTACCTTTGCCTTCGTCTCCCCATTGTAAACCTAGTAGTAAATCTACTGCCATTATAGTAAGTTTTTTTTAGTTGTCTTCTGTTTTATTTTTTGTACCATAAAGATAGAGCGAGTGGTTAGTGATTGTGATATCAAAAACCTCTTCTATTGTTTTTTTTATGGATTGTATTCTTGGATCGCAAAACTCAATAACTTCACCTGTATCTGTTAAAATAACATGATCGTGTTGCTTATCGAAATACGATTTTTCGTAATGTGCTTGGTTTTTTCCAAATTGGTGTTTACGAACCAAACCACAGTCTAAAAGTAATTCTATGGTATTATAAAGCGTAGCACGACTTACACGATACTTTTTATTCTTCATTTTTAAATACAAAGATTCAATATCAAAATGTTCTTTGTTATTGTAAATCTCTTGAAGTATAGCGTAACGTTCAGGTGTTTTTCTGTGACCATTACCTTCTAAAAAAACTGTAAAAACATTTTTTACAATCTCTTGATTTTTAGTATCTGTATTTGTGCTCATAATTTAAGAAACAAATTTACATATTTTTTTGGGGTAATTCTACAATTTTAAGAGATAGAATAACGTGTTATCAAGCAGTTATTAACAAGGATGATTTTATGCTCTTGATACCTTCTCGATACCATTAATTTTCTTCAAGTTATCCATTAATTTTTTAAGTAAAGTTTTGTTTTTAACACTCACATTAATTTTCCCAGAGAAAACACCATGATTACTTTGAAAACTAATACTCGTCATGTTTACATGCATATTTTCTGAAATAATTTTAGTAATATCATTTACTAGCCCTAAGTTATCTATTCCAGAAAGGTTAATATTTGCATAGTATTCTTGTTTAGAAGAGTCTATCCATTTGGCAAGCATAATTCTATATGCATAATTAGATTGCATACTTAACGCATTTGGACAATTTTTCTTATGCACTTTAATGCCTTCATTAATAGTAAGAAAACCAAAAACAGGATCACCAGGAATGGGATTGCAACAAGTTGCTAGTTTATAATCTAAGGTTTCCTCCTCTTTACCAAAAACAAGCATGTCGTAGCTGCTTGTAATTTCGTCTTTTTCGAGATCTTCTTTTGAAATCGAATTTTTTCGATTCATTTTATTCTTAATAAAACTAACCAAAGCATTACTTCGAGAAGCAGCATAATCTTTAAGCATTGGGTTACTAATGGTTCCAATTCCAACACGATAAAATAAGTCTAAACTTGTTTTAAGCTTGAAGTGGCTAACCATTTCGTTAACCGATTTTTCATCGAGCGTAATTTTAAGTTGCTTTAGTTTTCTGCGTAAAATCTCTTTACCATCTTCGGCAACAATCTTTTCATCTTCACGTAATAACGATTTTATTTTACCTCGTGCGCGAGAGGTTGTAGCATAATCCAGCCAATTAGGGTTAGGCTTTATATTCTCACTTGTTAAAATATCTACTTGATCTCCACTATTAAGTTCATGGCTTAAAGGCACAAGCTTACCATTTACTTTGGCTCCTCGTGTTTTCATACCAACTTCTGTATGAATACTAAACGCGAAATCTAAAGGAGTTGCGCCTTTTGGCAACGATTTTAAATCTCCTTTAGGAGTAAAAACAAATATTTCTTTAGAATAAAGATTAAGTTTAAATTGCTCTACAAAATCAACAGCATTTGTAGAGTGGTTTTCTAGCGCTTCTTGAAGCCTATTAATCCACATATCTAAATTATCTTCTTTATCGTCGTTGTTTTTGTACTTATAGTGCGCAGCATAGCCTTTTTCGGCAATCTCGTTCATGCGCTCACTTCTAATTTGTACTTCTACCCAACGTCCTTTAGGTCCCATTACTGTAATATGGAGAGCTTCGTAACCTGTAGATTTAGGCGAAGATATCCAATCTCGTAATCGCGTTGGATTTGGTCTAAAGTGATCTGTTACTACTGAATATATTTTCCAAGCTAGAAATTTTTCGTTTTCCTTATCAGATCTGTAAATAATTCTAACAGCAAATTTATCGTATACCTCATCATAAGAAACGCCTTGTTTTTCCATTTTTCGTTTAATAGAAAAAATAGATTTTGGACGTCCTTTTATTTCATAATTTAATTTTTCTTTATCTAAAGATGTTTTTATAACGCTATTAAACTCCTGAATGTAAGCGTCTTGCTCTTGCTTACTTTCTTTTGTTTTATGTAAAATTTCGTTATAAATCTCTGGCTCTGTATATTTTAAACTTAAATCTTCTAGTTCTGTTTTAATATTATAGAGTCCAATTCTATGTGCTAAAGGCGCATAAATATATAGTGTTTCGCTTGCAATTTTCTCCTGCTTATCTGGACGCATAGAATCCATGGTTTGCATGTTGTGGAGTCTATCGGCAATTTTAATAATAATCACACGTACATCATCATTAAGCGTGAGCAGCATTTTTCTAAAATTCTCTGCTTGAAGCGACACGTCCATGTCTTTCTCCTTACTTAAAGATGAAATTTTTGTTAAACCATCAACAATTCTTGCAACGGTTTTACCAAATAATTCTTCAATGTCCTTTACTGTGTAATCATCACTATCTTCAACAACATCATGAAGTAGAGCAGCAGCAATAGAAGTTGCATCCATTCCTATTTCTGAAGCCACAATGCACGCTACAGCAATAGGATGAAATATATAAGCTTCACCACTTTTTCTACGCTGTGTTTTATGTGCATCTACAGCAACCTCAAAGGCTTTACGAATTAGTTTTTTATCGTCATCAGTTAACGACGTATAACTAACCTTTAATAGGTCTTTATAGGCTTTTGCAATTGCAGCATTTTCTTTTTCGATTTCTACTTCAGTCATATAAATAAAAGTAAGAATTAAATATGAATGGACAAGCCCTTTTTTTTCATTTTTTAAATGAAGAAATAATGGCTATTAGAAAAGCTGTAATTTGAATTAATCTTCTTTGTAAACTTCTAGATTTAAGCCTAATCCGTAATTGTTTAAGCCTGCTTTTAGTAAGTTAGATTTTTCGACATTCTGTTTATCGAAAAGCGTCCATTGCCCACCATTAAGAAAAATACGTCTTACAAACGTTCTTTTTTCTGCAATCTCATCTGTAAAAGGTAAGAGTGGTCTAAACGTAGTGGGTACTTTTACAATACCACGTTTTGTTTTAATTTCTTGGTATTTTTTATTTGGTAGTAGTTTTCCTTTTGCATCTGTATAACCTAATACTTGAAGCGAAACAAATATCCCATTTTTAGGCATGTAAATATCATATTCGGTTACATTGACTTCTAAAATTTTTTCGTTTTTTTCGTTTGCAATAAAAACGACATTCTCGTAAGTTAAAACATGACCTGGTAAGCCATTGTTGTTCTCGTAAAAATTGACTTTAAACACTGTTGAGAATGGTCTTTTTTTAGAGGTCTTTCTTTTGCGTTTATCCCAATCTTTAGCTTCTACTTTTATAGGCACTTGTAAACTAGATAAACGTTGTGTTTTAGTTGAGTTGTTAGGAAAATATACAGCAATTTCACTTTCTATTGTTGGCAACCAACATTTGTAATAATCTTCGTGAACGGTAGGTTTTATTTTTTCAATTTTAAACTTCCCTCTTGGTTTGCTTAAAAAAACTTCATCAAGTGTGTTTATGCTTGACTTCATTTTAATTATAGCAGATAAATCTTGAGTTGCTACTTTTAAATCGTTAAAGCCAATCGCGGAAATAAATAAAGAATCGATATCCTTATATAGCTTTTTTGTAAAATAAAACTGCCCAGCATCATCTGCAAATAAGCCATTACCATTGCCAAATGAAATAGTTGCATACGAAACAGGTTCTTCAGTTTCAGAAACTATAGTTGTGTTTTGTGCTTCAGAAAAAAATGATGCAAAAATAAAACAGGGTATATATAATAACTTTTTCAATGTGTAGTATGTTTTTTTAATTCATTTTAAGAGACATTACAAACCTCTTATTTAGACGCTTCAATCCAATTATCAATCTTAGTTTCTAATAATGCCAATGGTACACAACCAGATTCTAATACTTGATTATGGAATTGTGCTATACTAAATTTGCTACCTAAAGTTTTCTCTGCTTTTGCACGTAATTCTCTAATTTTTAATTGGCCAATTTTATAAGATAAAGCTTGACCAGGATTAGCCATATAACGCTCGATTTCTGAAATAATACTCGCTTCATTTTCTGCTTCGTTTTCTAACGAATACTTAATGGCTTGTTCTCGCGTCCATCCTTTAGTATGTATTCCAGTATCGACAACAAGACGAATGGCACGATGCATTTCCATGCCCAACATCCCAAAATACTGATAAGGATCTGTGTATAGTCCAAGTTCTTTACCTAGAGACTCGCAATACAAAGCCCAACCCTCTCCATAAGCACTATACCATAATGTTTTTCTAAATTTTGGTAAATCTGTATCTTCTTGTTGTAGTGAAATTTGGTAATGGTGCCCAGGAATGGCTTCGTGTAAAAATAAAGCTTCGTCGCTAAATACGTTGTATTTTGTAGCGTCTGGAATTGGTGTGTAAAAAACACCAGGTCTTGTGCCATCTAAAGAACCTTGATTATACTCTGCACTTGCCGATGCTTCTCTAAACTTTTCGGTTTGTCTTACTTCAAAAGCTGTTTTTGGTTTTAAGTCAAACAATTTTTCAATTTGAGGTTTCATGGTTTCATGAATTACATTAAAATTATCGATAATTTCTTTAGGTGTTTTATAAGGCATTAATTCCTTATTGTTCCTAACGTAATCAAAAAACGAAATAATATCACCTTTATAACCTACTTGCGTTTTCACCTTTTCCATTTCTAAAAGGATGCGTTTTACTTCGCTTAAACCTAGGTTATGAATGGCGTCTGCAGTCATTTCTGTAGTCGTGTAAAGCTTGATTTGGTGGTTGTAATATGCATTTCCGTTAGGTGTGTCGTTTATACCACTGGTTGTTCTTCCAGATTGCAAATAATCGCCAGACATAAAATTATAAAGGCTTGCATATACTGGTTTCACTCTCTTTTCAATCATGTTTGAGTACGCTTCTGTTAAGGTTTTCTTATCATCTGCAGAAAAACTCTCAGGTAAACTTTGGATTGGTTGATAGAATAAGTGGTCTTCTAACTTAGTGTCAATTATTGTTTTTAATTGAGGTGTTACTTTAGTAATTAAGCTTTTTGGTAAAACGTGTTTAGCATCGACACCTTCTTTCATTTTTAGCTCGGCAGAAGCTACCCATTCCAGATATTGATCCACACGTTGTAACCAATTTTTGTAATCTCCGACTGTTTTAAATGGTTGCGAACTTTTACCACTTGCCAACTGGCCAATGGTTAATTGCTTTGTCCACATTTGATTGATTGGTGTTAAATCTTCACGAAAATCGAAACGCTCTAAATTAATGTCGCAATCCCAAATTAAGATATCACGACTTAGTTGCTGCGTAGTGTTTAATTGATTGTTACTATAAGATGCTGCCTTGGTTTTAAAATTTTGATAATAGGCTTTTTCTTTAGCTGAAAACGCATCAGAAAGTGTGTTTGGTAATAGATGATTATATCTATTATCACCAGCAGAAGTCGCATTTAATGGATTCAATTTTAAACCTTCTTCATAGAAATTATCTAGCATACTGCTAAAAGCTGTGTTTTTCTCTGAAGTTATTTCGGTGGTTATTTCTATCGTTTTGTCATTTTTACATGAAGCAAATAAAGTGATCATGCAAAATATAGCGATGTAGTGTTTCATAAATAATTAAATTTTGAAACACTAAAATACCGATTTTAAAAATGAATAAAGGTTAATACCAGCGTTTTTTCTTCTTTTTAGACGCCTCACTTTTACGTCCTTTTCTATGTTTAGAGCCTTGTTTTTTGTGCACAGCAGGTTTTGCTTTTGGATCTAAAGGATAAGGATGCTCTTCGACAACATCTAACTGTAAGTTAATAAGTTGCTGGATGTTTTTTACGTATTCTTTTTCATCTGCAGAGCAAAAAGAATAAGCAGTTCCTGTGTTTCCTGCTCTTGCAGTTCTTCCAATTCTGTGTACGTAGGTTTCTGGTACGTTTGGCATATCGAAATTAACAACAGCATCTACATCGTCTACATCAATACCACGAGCAGCAACGTCTGTAGCTATTAGAATATCTACTTTGTTCTTTTTAAAATTACTTAAAGCTTCTTGTCTTAAAGTTTGGCTTTTATCACCATGAATACTATCTACTTTATAATTATTTTTAAGTAGTGTTTGCTCTAATTTATCGACACCATATTTTGTACGACGGAAAATAATAATCCTACCATTTATTGTGTTTCTAAGTAAATGTAAACACAACTCGATTTTCTCTTGTTTTGGCACGTAATACAACGCTTGATTTACATTTTTAGAAGTTGAAGAATTCTGTGATACTTCTATACGATAAGGATTATTTAAAATAGTTTCTGCTAGTTGCTCAACCTTGTAAGGTATAGTTGCAGAAAATAGAAGCGTCTGTTTTTCTTTAGGACATAAGCGTTCAATTTTATTAACATCGTCTATAAAACCCATGTCGAGCATTAAATCTGCCTCATCTAAAACTAATGTTTCAACGTAATCAAGGTTTACAGTATCTTGCTTATGTAAATCGAGTAAACGACCAGGTGTTGCAATTAAAATATCGACACCTTTTCTTAGTATGTCTTTTTGTGGATCTATAGATGCACCTCCAAAAACCACAGCCGATTTTAAACTGGTGTGTGTAGCGTAATCTTCGAAATTTTGTTGAATTTGTATTGCCAATTCGCGTGTTGGACTAATAATAAGCGCACGAATTTTCTTTTGATTCTTTGCAGATTCTTGTTTATCGTACAATAATTGTAAAATAGGCAATGCGAAAGCCGCTGTTTTACCTGTTCCTGTTTGCGCAGAAGCAATCACATCTTTTTTATCTAAAACCAACGGAATCGTACGCTCTTGAATAAGTGTTGGGTTATCGTAGCCTTTCTCTGCAATGGCACGAAGTAATGGTCTGTTTAGTTTTAGGTCTTTAAATGACATGTGAAAAATGTTTGCTGCAAAGGTAGTTTTATAATTTAACTTTTAGTCACCTCAATAGTGTAAGTCGCAACAATATCATTATTAATTTTTAAGTGCACATCGTAAAAGCCTTTTTTGTTAAATTGGTACTTGAATGCTGTTATTCCGTTTTCTATTTTAAGATCAGAAATCTTAAAAGCATGTTCGTTATTTCCTATAAATTGAACCAAAGAAACTTTATCTGTAGTACTCTTTTTTAATGTTTTGAAACTAAAAGTTATTCGGTCTTCTTTTTGTATCGAAATAGCCATCATACTTGGACTAATAGGAATAATACTATGCTTAAATGTTTCGCCATAAACCAATGGAGAAGCAATAAAATTGGACTCCATTAACACCTTATTTAACAACCATTTTTTATTTAATGGATAATGGTTTTTTGCAAATAATATTGGTTCTACTAAAAAGTAACCTTCATTGTATTCGTTTATAAAAATATTTTCGGCAGAAGTATAACCACTAGACCATGTTGCATCGCATAAATACCATTTGTTATTTAATTTTACAGCATTCCAAGAATGATTAGGCTTGTCCAGTTTTTCGATATTCGAAACTATAGAACGTCCATAACCATCTACTATTTCACAATCTATACTAGCAAAAAAGCAAAGCTCTTTTATTAAATATGCGTAACCAGTACACATGGTTTTTTTCTTATTTACTAAAGTCTTAAACGCGGTTTTTTTGTATTCGTTATTCCACTTAGCAAAACCAATACTATCGTTTTTAAACTTTTTGTGCTTTCGGCTAACTTTAGCATGTTGATAATGGTCGCCTTCAATATTATTGCACACCCAAGAGTAAATGGCTCTAAACTTCTCGACCTGAGTTGGTAATTTGTGAGTAAGTTTATAAGCCAATACTGGAAGGTTTTCTAAACTAGCTCCTTTGTTTAGCTTCGCAACATTATCTGCAATAGTAAAATTTACAGTTTTAAAATCTGAAATCTGTGCATTAGCAGTATTGAAGATAAATACGAAAACTAAAAGTAGCGTGTTTTTCATAACGTTTGAGTCTATTTACTTTTATTAGATTTATAAACACCTTTAACTGCAATTTTTCCCATGATTGTAATAGCGTCTAGCTTCATGTTTATAGCTAATGGAATGTTTGATGCTGAATCTCTGTTTTCAATAGTTAGTTTTTTAGATTCTAATCCAACATAACTAAACACAAGAACATCTCCTTTTTTTAATTTTTCTGGAAATTCAAAATTACCATCCATATCTGTTACAGTACCAAACTCTGTATTTTCTAAGACAACATTAACACCAGGAATAGGTTCGAAATCGTCTGACACATTTCCTTTTACAATAAAGCCTTCTTGAGCTATAGAAGTTGAAACCTCTGTAGTATTCGATTGTGTTTTTGTGTCTTGAGCATGCATTGTAGACATAGAAAACAACGCCAAACATGCTAAGCCAACACCACTAAGTATTCCATATTTTTTTCTTTGTAAAGGCACAGCATTGAAGTTATTAAACTGATTTTCTTTAAAAATTCCACAAGTATTTTTTTCTTTATTTAAAGTGAAGAATGCCGTAATGTCCTGAGGACTCTTTTTAGTAAAGTCGATAACTTCCTTTTCACAAGAGCCACAAAAGCCACCTTCTGGAGTTGGAGTAAATTTATTAAAGTTTTCTTGACAAGGCGTTTTAATGTTTAAACTGATTTGATTTTTCATGGTAATAGTTTTTATATGTTAATATACTTCAAACTTATACATCTACTTAGAATTTTAAAATGAAGAATTAGCGAACTACACGTTTCAATGAGTGAAATGGTGTTTTTAATGAGTTTAAGAAACTATAGTGTATTTATTATCTGTTTAATTAAAAACAGATTTATACTTTAATGTAACATTAGTTAAATTAGTAGATAGCGATTTTAGCCATAATAATTGATTGCTAATTAAATGTGCTTCTTGTAGGTTTAATAGTGTTTTATCGTCAATCTCTATTTGCCCAGCTTGTATAGCTAAATCTCGTTTTTGTGATAAATGAGTGTATCTATTTTGAAGCTTTTTATGTGCTTCATGTATGTTTTTTTCTTCGGAAGAATCTGCGATTTTATTGCAGTCTAATTTTGAAGCCGATTGTTTTAATGTAGAAGTAATGCCTTCTATTATAGTATTAAACTCTTCCGAAGCTAATGATGTTTTATGATTGATAGTATAACTTCCAATAGAAGCTATTGCAGAGAGTATAGTATGGTTTAAGGTTACCATTTCGTAAATTAAACCAGATTCTTTTTGCTTAGATTTTGGGTCTTGTGTTAAACGCTGAAATGCTGCATTTAAATTACTCATGGCTAGAAAAGCCTGTTTTCTTGAAACTTTATAAGCTAAGCTATTTTCCTCTTTATCATGATATAAATTTTTGGTCGCGTTTAAGTAATTAGCATTAGATAAAATTACATTTTCTATAACCAAATCTAAGTTTTTATATTCCCAACTTGGGAATAATAAGTAGTTTGCCAATACAGCTATTATTGCTCCAATAACTGTATCTATAACACGATATTGAACAACCAAAAATGCATTAGGATCTATTAAAGCATAAACAAATACAATATTTAGTGTTATAAAAGCAGCTCCAGCTTTATAGCTTTGTTGTATTAACGAAAATGCAAAAGTTAAAGAAACAACAGCCAACACCATGTAAACATTAGTGTTTTTGGTAATTAAAATAATGCCTGTTGCAATTACAGCTCCTATTATAGTGCCTATAATTCTGTTTTTAGAGCGTTCTTTTGTTAATCCATAATTTGGACGCATAATAACAACAATGGTTAACATAATCCAATATGCATTTTTAATATCTAATAGACTCCCTAAAAGAAAGCCAAAAAGAATAGCAATAGTTAGCCTTAATGCATGTCTAAGCATTGGCGATTTTAAACTAAAATGCTGCAATACTATGTTAAATCTATAATCTTGAGAAGTTAAAAATTGTTTTGTGTCTTGTGCTTTTAGCGATGCTCTTGTATTGTTTTTTACGTTGCTTAAAACACGTCTTATAGCTTTTACTTCTTGTAATAATTGCTTTTGGTAATCTTGGAGGTTTCTAAGTGTAATCGCACCTTTTCGCGCTTTTGGCAATGTGACTTCGTTTACATAATTCTGAATGGCATTACCTGTATTTTCAAACGCTTTATTAAGTGAATCTATGTTGGGAAGCTCTCCTTTTTTTATTAATAATTCTGATAAAATAATGAGATGATTTCCCATCTCTTTATTCATTTTTTTAAAAGCATTTAAATGCGTTTTATGGATACCAATTAACGAATCTATTTTAGAATAGTCTAAAGTATTTGCTAAGGCCAATTCTAAAATATCTATTGATGAAATAAATATTAGTAAACGCCTCTCGTTAGAATATGAACGACCAGAACGTTTTCTGCCTTCTAAAAGTAGTTCTCTTAGTGTTTCGTGTTTTTCGCTAATTTGTGTTTGTATAACAAGTGCTTTTCCAGAAAACTTATCTCTTTTTTTAGGCTTGGTTAATAGTTTCGCTCTTATTTTTAAATACTTTCCAGTCAATGCTAATGTGTCTGAAAGTAATTGGTCATCATCTTTTTTAGGAAAAACCCATTTAGAAAATAATGAGAACAGCAAATACCATAAACCTCCAACTCCCATTAAACCAACATGTACGGTAATCGATTTTAAATCTGGTTTTTCTATAGCCAATGCTAATACAATTGATAATAAACCCGAAAATGAAATTAAAGATGCTCTAAATCCATAAACCGAAATTAAACTTATAGCAAAGCTTAAAACAGTAATAGCAATAAGTAGCAAAACAAAAACAGGCTTGGTTATAAATATTATAAACGTAACCAACATAGTAAGCACAATACTAATTAGTATGCCATTAATTTTACGTTTTAAACTTCCTGGCACATCACTTGGTGCATTTAAAAAAGCACCAACTGCAATAGCTGGAGCAAATTGAAACAAGTCTATAGCGCTAAAAATTACTAGTGGTAAAACAGCAGCAATAGTCAGCACAACTCCTCTGTAAAAGCTAGAGCCTTTAAGGAATAATTCAATATTTTTTAAATGATTTTTTAACTTTTTTTGCATTATTACGCCTTATTATGTAAAGGTACTCGAATTGGTTTTAGTTAAATATTGGTGTATGTTAATTAATAATTAAGAAGCAGTGTTTATAATACTAACAATCCAAAATCTCTAAGTTTTTGCATTGACTTTGAAAACCAAAACAGCTCAAAATCTTCAAATTGTGTTTCAAAGTCTTTTTTTAATGCTGAAAAACTAAGCACTTTTCCGTTTACAGGTTTTAAGGTTTCAAGAGTTTCTAACAGCCATTCGCCTTCAGGCTTATTTAAAGTAATTTGAAGCCTATCGGTTTTATCATGAAACGTTAAATCTAGCAATTCATTTGTAAAACCTTTTTTAGTTTTTTTACGCTCTTCGACTAAAGGCAAGTGACCTAACCAAACAATTTTAGCTGTTGATTTTGTGCTTAATGTGGTTTCGGTGTTTAAGCAATCTTCAATATAATATGGTGTAATTGTGGTTTGCGGAATTTCAAAATCGAACCACTCTTGTAAATCCATATCAAAGCCAATACCATGCATAAAATTGAATAGCGACTTTTTTAACCCGAAACTAAATTGACTGTGATCAATTCCTGTGCTATCCGTAAAATCGATATCGTTATTTGCAAACGAAATAGATTTATAATTTGGTGTAATCCCATATTCTGAAGGATTTAAACCAATAGGACTATGTGTTGTTAACGCAAATTGATGCCAAAAGCCAGACTGAATGATACCAAGTTCGAATAATTGTTTTACAAACTCTAAACTATCCACCGTTTCTTGAATGGTTTGTGTTGGGTAGCCATACATTAAATAGGAATGCACCATAATATTGGCTTGCGTAAAATTACGCGTTACTTGCGCAACTTGGGCAACAGTAACACCTTTGTCAATTAGCTTTAAAAGTCTATCTGAAGCTACTTCTAAGCCACCAGAAACTGCAATGCAACCAGACGCTTTTAGTAAGTAACATAAATCTTGGGTGAAGTTTTTTTCAAACCTAATATTAGTCCACCACGTAACGGTTAATTTTCGTTTAATAATCTCTAAAGCTAGCGCTTTCATTAAAGCTGGAGGTGCAGCTTCATCTACAAAATGAAATCCATTTTCACCAGTTTGTTCAATTAATTGCTCCATTCTATCTACTAAAAGAGCAGCAGCAATAGGCTCGTAAATTTTAATATAATCTAAAGAGATGTCGCAAAACGTACATTTTCCCCAATAACAACCATGAGCCATTGTTAGTTTATTCCATCTTCCATCGCTCCACAAACTGTGCATTGGGTTTACTATTTCTATTACAGATATGTAATCTTCTAACAACAAATTAGAATAATCTGGAGTCCCAATTTCTAGTTGTTTGTACTCTGGTTTTGTAGTGTTATTTTTATAGGTAACACTTCCGTTTTCTAGTACGAAGGTTCTCTTAAATTCGTTTTCTAACAGCTCTTTACTTTCTTCAGTATTACAAACGGCTTTGTGCAAAAGTTCGATTGGCAATTCGCCATCATCAAGCGTAATAAAATCGAAAAAATCAAAAACTCTTTTATCTGTTACTTGTCGTAATTCGGTATTTGGAAAACCGCCTCCAATGGCAATTTTAATTTCAGGATAATTCGCTTTTATAAATTGTGAGCATCTAAAGGCACTGTATAAATTACCAGGAAAAGGTACCGAAAAACAAACTAGTTTTGGTTGAATTGTTTTTAGTTTATCTTCTAAAAGCAAAAGTGTTATGTCATCTATAAACGTTGTTTGCTTTTGTAAACTATCGTACAACTCGTCAAACGCATTGGCACTTTGCCCTAAACGTTCAGCATAGCGACTAAACCCAAAATTAGAATCGATGCATTCAATTATAAAATCGGATAAATCTTCAAGATATAACGTTGCTAAATGCTTCGCTTTATCTTGCATTCCCATTTCACCAAAAGCCCAATCCATATCTTCCAATTGCTCAAACCTAGATGCTTGAGGCAAGAAATTTGTAGTACAAATTTGCCTTGCTAAGGTTTGATTTTTGCCTTGTAAAAATTTTATAACAGCATCTAAAGGTTGTAAATAATCATCCTTTAGAGTATAAATACGTTGGCAATTTTCGGTAACAATGGCATCATTTTCAATCGCTAAATCGAATAGTTTCTCAAAGGTTTTTTTACTGAATAACTCCAAAATCACCTCAATACCTAAATCCATCTGAAAAGCAGAAATGCCTTTAGTGTTTAAAAACCCTTTTAAGTATGCTGTTGCAGGATAAGGTGTGTTTAATTGGGTAAAAGGTGGTGTTATTAGTAAGAGGTCTTTCACAAATGGTGGTTTGAATGTATTGGCAAAGGTACTTTATAATTACTCCTTATAATACCAAAAAGGAATTGTTGCTATATTATTTTTAGTATTTGTACTATCTGTTTTTGTTGCTATGTAAACTCTTAAAACGTGTTTTCCATCAGCTATCTTTTTTAGAGGTAAAACGGTTTCAAAACCATCTTGATTATTGTTGTGTTTTGTAAATACAAAATCTAAATTTGAATATTCTAAACTATCAATTTTAAGGCTATAGATTTGCGAAAGTGCCTTCATATAATCTACCTGTAAAGCGTCTCTTTTTTGCTTTTGAATCTGCTTTTTAGTTGATACAAATACATTCGAGTTCATTCCTCTTATGTCATTTTCAGGTTTTAGGTTTTCATTAAATTTAAATATTACATCTTCAGTTTTTTTATCAAATTCAATAAAAACTGGTAAGTAATGTGTTGTTATTATTTTTGAAGGGATGGAAGCGTCATTTATAAACATGTCTTTTTCAATAATACTTTCATCATAATTAAAAACATTAGCTATTAAGCTTGTTGAAGCATCTGAAACAGTTAAATAATTAGACCTAATAAAGGTTAAGGATCCCAAAGTTGAGATTAAAAAATAAATAGGTATTAAAATGAGACTGATACGCTTACCCATTTTATTATCTAAAAAATTATGAACTAAGGGACGATATAGAAACGATAGTGTTAGGTAGCTAAACACCCAATAAAAAGGAAAGTATATTTTAGATAACCACTTGTTCTTTTTTAAATAACCTTGCGTAATAAAGTCTAGGAAAGTAAGTAGCATACCTAGTATTAAAAATGTAATTAAAACAATTCCTGTAATATATAATGCTGTGTTTTTTGTTTCGTGATCTTTAATAAAAAAGTAAACTATAATACCTATTGCTCCAATACATGAAAAAATTGAAATAATATAAAAAATAAGTAAAAAGGAAACAGCAAAAAGAATACTGCAATAATCTTCTAATGTTGAAATATACTTATCGAAAGAGCCTATTTTTCTTCTTAAATAAAGATCAAATTTAGGTTTGTAATTTAATTTTTCATAATCAATATCTCCAGAAACATAACGCAACCCTAAAGCACCAATCCACAAACCTCTTAAAACAACATGTATTAATAGGGTAAATAATAATATAGTACATGCAGAAAGTGCTATTATTAAAGCAATGGATAAAGCTACGTTGCCTTCATTTTGTGCAATGTTAAAAGACGTTTCAAGTGGATAATATGCTTGAGATAGTCCATATATTGAAAACCCAGAAATAATAAGTTCTAATTGCCAACTTTCTTGCTGTAGCTTATCTAACCATTCCTTAAAAGTTTTAGATTTATAGTCATTTTGCATAATATTAGTTGGGTTGGTTTAGGTAAATATAAAATTAAATAATGAAAATTTATTTCTCATTACTCAAAATACTAGCAACCGCTTGCTTATACTTAACAGGGTTACCTGCTTTTTTAATGGCTTTATATGCTTTTTGAGGATTAGAAAACGACTGAGAAAAGAATTCCCAAAAGCCTAACATTTTCATTTTTATAGGTGTTGGGCCAGATAAGTATTCGTCGTATTGCTGGTAAATAGTATCGTGGAATTCACTAAAAATCTCCCAACGGTTTTTAGGATATTCCGTTGTGTTATTTTTAATCATGCTTGGTAAAAAAGGATCTGCAATTAATCCTCGACCAATCATAAAATGATCGATAGTTGGAAAACGTGCTTCCATTTTTTTAAAAGCGTCTACACTAGTAATATCTCCATTATAATATAACTTGTGTTTTGTACTTGCTACGCAACGCTCGAAAGCCTCTAAATCTACAGGGCCTTTATATAATTGCTTACCAATTCTAGCATGAATAGCAATGTTTTTAAGCGGATAACTATCCAGAATAGGAAAGGTGTCTAGAATCTCCCCAGCGTGTTCGTATCCCATTCTCATTTTCATGGATACTGTAATATCACTTTCGTTATGTGCTTTTTTTAAAATAGCATCAATTTTAGCTGGATTACAAATTAATCCAGAACCCATTCCAGATTTTGTAACCATAGGATAAGGGCAACCTAAATTCCAGTTTAACTCTTTATAACCTAAACTTTGCACGTATTTTACAACAAACAGAAACTCATCGGCATCATTTGTCATTACTTGTGGAATAACATTTAATGTCGTGTTATTTTCTGGCTGTAAATCTAATTGATAAGATTGCTTAATTTTTAATTTACCATTTAATCTAATATAAGGTGCGTAAAACGTATCGATACCACCAAAATAATGGTGAAATGCGTTACGAAACCTGAAATCTGTAAAGCCTTGTAAAGGTGAAGAAAGTAATGTAATTGCCATCTAAAAGTTTAGTTAGGCAAATATAGTTTAAAATGTAGATTTTAATACAGAACTAATTATAGCAAAAGCTTATTGATTCTTTGTATATAAAAAAATGAGTTAGCTCATTAAACTAACTCATTTCTAGCTTTTTTATAAATTAATTGTCTTTTAAAAGTTTATTTTGAAAAACTTGTAAACCTTTTCCAGGTTCTAAAGGATGACCTAGTACTATCAAAGCACGTTCTAAAGCACCTAATACAGCCATAAGATCGTTTGCAGAAACCGAACCCATATGGCCAACTCTAAAATAAGTAGCTTTTATCTCTGGCAATAATCCTCCTGCAATAATAACATCGGCTTCAATCATTTTAGCGCTTAATAAAGCGCCATCTATATCTTTTGGATAATAAACTGCAGATAAGGTATTGGCTGCTAATGCAGTCGATTTTGGTAATATTTCAAGGTTTAAAGAAGCTATTGCAGCTCTAAAAGCCTTTGCTAAATCTTGATGCCTTTTTACACGTTTGTCAATGCCTTCTTTACAAATAATTTTCAAACTCGTTTCTAATGCTACAATTAAATTAACTGCTGGAGTTCCAAAATACGACGGTCTTCTTTCTTCGTAAGCCTTCATTATTGGCAGCCAATTACTCCAGTCTGCATAATAATTAGGTACAGGCGTTTTTCTATTTTTCCAAACTTTCATTGCTTTTTCCGATGCCATTAAAAGCGCAAGACCTGGTGGAACACCAATAGCTTTTTGAGAGGCCGTTAATACAATATCTAGTTCCCATTCGTCTTGGTTTATTACTTCACCAGCAACAGAGCATACGCCATCTAAAATACTTATCGTATTGTATTTTTTTGCTAATTGCGCTATCGGTTTTGGATCTACTAAAATCCCTGTAGAAGTATCCACATGTGTAATAGTTAACGCTTTATATTGTTTCGATTTTAGTTCTTTCTCTATAGTTTCAAGACTTACAACCTCACCAATTGGCGCTTCTAAAATAGTTGTATTTGCTCCATAACGCTCTAAAATATCGTTAAAACGTTTGCCAAAATATCCTGATGAAATTACCAATACATTATCTTCTTGTTCTATAAGATTGGCTGCTGCCATATCCATAGCCAGCGTGCCAGTACCTGCAACAATAAACGGTTGTCCTTTTGGAGATTTCCATACTGTTCTCATAAGCTCTAAGCTGTTACCAAAAACTTCTATGAAATTGGGAGCTACATGACTAGTAGTTGCTATGCTCATTGCGTGTAATACGTCTGGTTCAAATTCAATAGGACCAGGAATCATTAATAGCTTTCTTCCTTTCATTTGTTTTTTATTTTAGTTAGCTAAGCTGCCCTTTTTTGTAAGTGTGCTTTTAAAATTAAAAAGGCAACACGCAAACATGTTGCCTTTTTATAATATATAATAAAATATTATTTATCTAAAGCAAGCTCTCTTATTGGTGTTTTTATTTTAGCTTCAAACTGATTAGAAGTATTGTTTTCTCCTCCAGCTTTTAAAGCTTTATCTCCAGCAAAGAATGATTTATGATCATCTCCAAGATCTGAACCTGCCATTCTTTGGTGTTTAACACAAGACACTCCTTTTCTAATTTCCTGTCTTTGCACTCCTTTTACGTAAGCTAACATGCCTTCGTCTCCAAAATAACCTTCGGTTAAATCATGCATATGTAATGCAGTTGTGTGGTATGTTGGCAATGTTATTAAATGGTGAAAAATACCAGCTTCTCTTGCACCATCCTTTTGGAACGTTTTAATTTTTTCATCTGCACGAAAGCATAATTCCGATCCATCATATTCAGAATCCATTAAATTATTTCTATCGTAAGCTGTCATGTTTTCTCCTTCAGCAAGCATTTCTTCGTAAGCTTGATTACGGAAATTTAATGTCCAGTTAAAAGATGGTGAGTTGTTGTAAACCAATTTAGCATTTGGTATTACTTCTTTTACTCTGTTTACCATATTTGCAATTTGCTTTACGTTTGGTGTTGGTGTTTCTATCCATAATAAATCTGCGCCATGTTGAAGACTAGTAACACAATCTAAAACAACTCGATCTATATTAGAACCGTCTTTAAATTTATATAAACCATTTGGTAATCTTACAGGACGTACTAATTTACCATCTCTTTTTAGTAAAACATCATCTTCCTTTGCATCTGTAATCGCTATTTCTTCAGCTTCAATAAAAGCTAAATATTGAGACGCTAAATCTCCAGGCTCTTGACTAACTGGTAATTTTTGTGTTAAACCAGCGCCTTCAGAATCTGTTCTAGCAACTATAATTCCTTCATCTACTCCTAATTCTAAAAAGGCATATCTAATAGCATTTAATTTTGCTATAAAATCTTCGTGTGGCACTGTTACTTTACCATCTTGATGTCCACATTGCTTAGCATCGGATACTTGATTTTCTATCTGAATTGCACAAGCTCCAGCCTCAATCATTTTTTTAGTTAATAAATAAGTAGCTTCTTCATTACCAAAACCAGCGTCAATATCTGCTATAATTGGAACGATATGCGTTTCGAAGTTATCTATCTTATATTGTACATCTTCACCTTTTTCTAATCTCTTAAATAAATCGTTTAACTCTATTGCATCAGCCTGACGTAAAAAATCATAAATCTCGGCTATTAAACTTGGTACAGCAGTTTTTTCGTGCATAGATTGATCTGGCAATGGTCCAAATTCCGAACGTAACGCAGCAACCATCCAACCAGAAAGATATAAATACCTTTTGCTTGTAGTTTTGTGGTGCTTTTTAACAGCAATCATTTTTTGCTGAGCCACAAAACCATGCCAGCAACCTAGAGATTGTGTATAGTTAGATGCGTCTGCATCGTATGCGGCCATATCTTCTCTCATGATACCAGCAGTATATTTAGCGATATCTAAACCAGTTTTAAAACGATTTTGTGTCACCATTCTTGCCGCACTTTCTGGGCTTATTGCATTCCAAGTATTACCATATTTTGCTTTAAGGTTTCTTACTGTTTCTAGTGCAGAACTATAATTGCTTTGTGCTAAATTTTTCATAATTTTGTTTTTTACTTATTAAGATTTTTCTAGATTTTGATAATGTAGTCTCGCATACTATTCCAGTAGTTGCGAGACATTTTTTTATATATATTGGTAAGCGGGAAGCGTTAAAAACTCTTCAAATTTTTCTGATAATACTAGATTATCAAAAAGCTCTATTGCCAATTTAAATTTGGTGTTTTTAATAGCATTTTCTCCAACTTCTTTTAGTATTTTTTCTACTTCATCGTTTATTAACTCGACATATAATTCCATATTGAATTGGCGACCATCCTCAAGTGTAACTTCATTTTTTAACCATTGCCAAACTTGTGTTCGCGATATTTCTGCAGTAGCAGCATCTTCCATTAAATTGTAAAGTGCTACAGCTCCATGGCCTCTTAGCCAGGCTTCTGTATATAAAATACCAACATTAATGTTTTTTCTAATTCCTGCTTCAGAGACTGTTCCTTTAGGGATTTCTACTAAATCCTTTTCAGTTACATTAATATCGTCACGTGTTACATGTAGTTGGTTTGGTGTTGGCATGTGTTTGTTAAATTCAGACATTGCTACTTCAACCAAAGCAGGGTGCGCAACCCAAGTACCATCATGTCCATTTATCACTTCACGCTCTTTATCCTTTCTTACTTTTTCTAATGCTGAAATATTTGCATATTCGTCACCTTTAATAGGAATTTGCGCAGCCATTCCGCCAATTGCAAGAATACCTCTTTTATGACAGCGTTGTATTACTAGCTTAGAATAGGCATCCATAAAAGGAGTCGTCATCGTTACTTGATCGCGATTTGGTACCACAAAGTTTTGATGATTTCTAAATTTTTTAATGTAAGAGAAAATATAATCCCAACGACCACAATTTAAACCAACAATATGTTCTTTAAGCTCGTAGATAATTTCATCTAACTGAAAACTAGCAGTAATAGTCTCAACCAAAACAGTTGCTTTAAAAGTGCCTTGAGGTACTTTTAAATACTCTTGAGCGAATGTAAAAACTTCGTTCCACCAACGTGCTTCTAAATAATGTTCAAGCTTAGGAAGGTAAAAATATGGAGCAGTATTATTTTCTAATAAGGTTTTTGTATTATGGAAAACATACAATCCAAAATCTACTAAACTACCAGAGGTTTCTTCGTCTTTTATTAAGACATGTCTTTCGTTTAAATGTAACCCTCTAGGTCTTACCAGCAAAACCGCAGTTTCAGAATTTAATTTATAAGATTTATTCCTTTTAGCATCTGTTAAAGAAATAGTTTTGTTGTTAGCGTCTATTAAATTCTGCTGGCCTTCAATAGTGTTTTTCCAAGTTGGAGCATTACTATCTTCTAAGTCTGCCATAAACGTTTTGGCTCCAGAATTTAGAGCATTAATAATCATTTTTCTGTTAACTGGACCAGTAATTTCTACACGTCTATCTTGTAAATCATGTGGTATATTACCCGCTTTCCATTCGCCATCTCTAATGTCTTTAGTTTCACGTGGAAATTCTGGAAACTTACCTTGATCAAAAATCTTTTGTTGTTCCTCTCTTCTTGATAGTAAAGCTAAACGCTGTACATTAAACTTTTCATGAAGTGCCGTAATAAAGCTTAAAGCTTCATCTGTAAGTATTTCTGGATAGTAATTATTTACATCTCTAGAGAAAGTAATTTTAGGTAATTTTAAAAGTGTGTGTTCCATACTGTTCTAATTTATAGCACAATAGTATAACAAACTTTTTAATAAAACAAGCGAACGTTCGCTAAAAGTGTTTTTTCGCTAAAAATTAATGTTCGCCAAAAAGCTTATATTTGCTATTATGGAAGAAGACTATATAAAACTTATTTTTGGACTGAAACTAAAACAGATAAGGACTGACAGGAAATTATCCTTGTTTGGTTTGTCTAAACTTTCTGGCTTATCTAAGTCGTATTTAAATGAAATAGAAAATGGTAAAAAATATCCTAAACCAGATAAAATTGCTATTCTATCTGAAAGATTAGATGTGCCTTACGACCAAATGGTGTCTTTAAAGCTAGATAAAAACCTAGCTCCAATTGGTGATTTATTGCAGTCTAAAATTTTAAAAGAAATACCTTTAGAACTTTTTGGAATTAAAGAAAGTAAATTAATAGATATTGTTGCAAATGCACCAGTAAAAGTAAATGCATTTATTAGTACTATAATTGAAATTGCACAGCATTACAGTTTTAGTAAAGAAAGTTTTTATCTTGCTTCTGTGCGTTCTTTTCAGGAGGCTAATAATAATTATTTTGAAGACTTAGAGGTAAGTGTTTTGCATTTTGCTAAAGCATATCAGTTAAATTTAAATGAAATAATAACTTCTAAAGATTTAGAAGAGATTCTAGTTGAAGAGTATGGTTATACTATTGTAAAGGAGGAGCTTAATAAATATGAGGATTTAGATAGTTTACGTTCGGTTTTAGTTTCAAAAACTAAAACATTATTACTTAATAATAAGATAGACGAATCACAACGCACCTTTATTTACGCAAAAGAATTAGCCTATAATTTTCTAGAAACAAAAGAGCGTTTATATACTTTTCCATGGATAAAGTTTGACACTTTTGATCAGGTTTTGAATAATTTTTATGCTTCATATTTTGCAGGTGCTTTAATTATTTCTAATGAAAAAATAAAGAAGCAACTTACCGATATATTTGAAAAAAAGACTTTTAACATACCATTATTTATAAAAGCTATAGATTCTTATAATGCTTCACCAGAATCGTTTTACCAACGCTTAACTAATATTTTACCCAAAGAATTTAATATTCAAAATTTGTTCTTTTTAAGATTTACGCATAAAGCGAAAAGTAATAAATTCCACCTTAAAAAAGAACTGCATTTGTCTCACCAGCATTCGCCACATGCAAACGAAACTAATGAGCATTATTGTAGACGCTGGGTGTCTATAAAAATGCTTGAAGATATAAGTAAGAGTAAAAAAGAACATGTGTTCGATATGCAGATTTCTAATTACCAAGATGATGGCATGAAATACCTGGTGTTATCCTCTGCAACTAGAGATCCTTTTAAAGCGAATCAATATCGAAGTATAAGTGTTGGTTTACTAATTAACAAGCAATTACAACGCAAGCTCAAATTTTTATCAGACCCTAAAATTACAACTCAAAATGTAGGAGTAACCTGCCAACGTTGTATGGTTGAAAACTGTAAGGTTAGACAAGCTCCTGCAATTATTTTGGATAGAAAAGCTAAAAATCAAAAAATTAAAAACTTAGTTGAAGAATTGAACACAAAGTTCGAGTCTTAATAATTTGTTCTTTTTAGAAATGTATCAATTATTTTAGTGTTGAAAAATTAGCCGTTTTCTAAAAATTAAAAAACCATTAAGTGAAGTTTAATATGTCTAAAAAAAAGCTTCTACTAAACTCTGTTTATTAGATAAATCAATAAGCTATCAATTATATACATATATTTTATAACTTTGAATAAAATTATTGTGTATAAAGAAGAGATAAAGACAATTCTCAAAAAACATATAATTAAAGAATTAATTAACAAATAGCTTTGGTTTGAATTGGCTACTAAAAAGTATTTCCTTCATCTTTCATCCTATAATAATGCCGCTTTTAGGTGTTATTTTCTATTTCTCGAAGTCTCCTAGATTTATACCTCAAGAGGTAAAAGAAGCAAAAATTATTTCACTTACAATACTTACTATTGTACTTCCAATTCTACTTTATTATTTATTAAAAACTATAGGTAAAACAAAGTCTATTTATCTAAAAACTACCAAAGAACGCATTATTCCGTTGTCCTTAAATATTATTATATGTATTTTAATAATAATACGTGTATTGCCTTCAAATCAAATAATAGAATTGTATTTTTTCTTTATAGGCATATTAATGTCAACCATTATTTGCTTAGTATTAGCCATCTTAAAATTCAAAGCTAGTATTCACATGATAGCAATAGCAGGAGTATTTATGTTTGCTATTGGTATTTCTCTTCATTTTGGCAAAAACTTAAATGGATCTTTGGCGCTCTTTTGTTTAATTGCTGGAGCAATTGCCTCCTCAAGATTACATTTAAAAGCGCATACTAATGTCGAATTAATTTTCGGGTTCTGTATTGGGTTATTCCCACAGTTATTAGTCTTAAGCTATTGGCTATAAAATATAGAACATAAGACCAATTTTAATAGCATTTGCATCTATTACTTTATTGTCTATTTTGGCTTTATCATTAAAAATAGGGTTTAGTGCATAATACAAATAAAAATTCCAAGTATTATAACCAGCTCCCAATGTTAATCCATATTGCACATTATTAATAGCACTAATATTTTTAAGCTTAATATTTTGTGGAGAACCTTCAAATTTAGAATTATTAGCAAAGACGTAACCTAATTTAAAGCCGGAATAAATACGCCAAAACTTATAATCTGTTGCTGTAGATGTTCGCCATCTAAACTCAATAGGCATTTCTACCATATAAGTAGCAAAGTTGTTTTTAGTGAAAGTTATTTCGGAAGCATCTATAATTTGAAATTGTGCATCACCTTTAGAGTCTTCTGTAATTTGTAAGTTTTGGTTGAATGAATTAAAAGACAGACCTAATCCTATTCCAATAGCTTTGTTCCGTCTTTTATTAATTGGCATATCTTTAGTATAACCAAAGTGGAAACCTCCGGAAAAGCCACTTTGCGTCAATCCACTTGGCTTTTTACCAATAAGGTTATATGTTAGTCCAAAATAAAACTGATCTTCCTTATATAAAGAGTCTACTTCTTGAGCGCTTTTACTAAATTCTTCTTGAGAAAAAGAATATGTAGTGACAAAACAAAGACAAAAAAATAATATTATAGATTTCATGTATTTATATTTATTGTTTTCTATAGTCACATGTCGTTTGTTATTAAACATTTGTTTACAATAATAAACTTTTAACATGCTCGAATTACAAATAACAAGATACTTAAATAGGAATGTTTAAAACAAATAAAAGGCGTTTTGAATATTTCAAAACGCCTTTATATAAAATTAAGAGTATGTTTTACTAATTACTAAGTGCATCACCTTTTTTAGTAGTGTAGTTAATTTTAAGCGCATTCGTTTTACGTAATTCTTGCTTAACATCTGTTAACACTCCCATTTTTGCATCTCTATCTACTTTAAGAGAAACAGTAAGTGTTGGCACTAACTCTTCTGCTAATGCAGCACGTTCAGCAGCAATAAATGCTTGAACCTGCTCAACACTTTGCAACTTATCGTTTAATTGTATTCTATCCTCTGTACCATAAGTGTCTATATAATTTGGACTTGGTTTTCCAATATAAATATAACTTATAGGCTTCTTTTTATCTAATTTCTCAATCTGGTTTGCTTTAGGTAAACTATTTTGGATTATTAAATTATCCTCTTTAATTACAGTAGCTACCATAAAGAAAAACAGAAGCATAAATACAATATCTGGTAAAGATGCTGTTGATATTGGAGGTAAACCTCCATCTTTTTTCTTTTTAAATTTAGACATAGTGTTTATGTTAACTTGTTAATTTCTTTTTGCTTCAGCTTCAGAGAACTTTTGAGGTACAGCTTCTTTAATTGCTTCTAACTTCAATTTTAACTTATCCTTGACCTTTGCTTCTGTACTTGGATCTAAATACATTTCGTTAGCTTGAACAAAATTCATTTGAGCATTAGGATAATCCTTTACAAACTCACGATTTCTAATATCGTTATACGCTGCTAAAATTTCATTTTGCACAGCTATATACGTTTTGTATTCAGTAAGTCTATCGTTTGCTAAAGAAATAACTGCTTTGATTAGATTATCTGAAGAGGCTTTATCACCAGCTCCTTTACATCTTGCGCAAGCATCTTTTCCTTCTCCACCTCCATTATCAAGAAACTTCACAGTTGCAACTCTTAAATCTTCAAGTGCAACAATTTCTGAATCTCCTCCAGAGGTTAATAAAATATCATTGTTACTATTTAAAGTAAGTGCAAATATATTCTTCTCCTTAATAACAACAGCTTCTTGTTCTGTATCATCCCAAGGTGGTAACTTTCTACTTAAACCAGAATCTGTTGCTATATCTGTTGTTACTAGAAAGAAAATAAGTAATAAGAAGGCAATGTCAGCCATAGAGCCTGCATTAACTTCTGGTGCTGATCTTTTTGCCATAATTATTTAATTAATTTTTTAACTCCTGAAAATACCATTGCTAAAATTGCAACCACACTTAATATATAAAAGGATACTAAACCACCTCCTACAAATCTTGATTCTCCTTCTGTAGCAAAAACATCATCGTAAGCATATACTTTACCCATTACTGGCCATTCTTTACCTACTAAAGGATCTCCTCCAGAAACTAAGTAACCTATAATTAATACAGCTACAAAAGCACCTGCTCCTATTAAAGTGTTTTTAATGTTTCCTCCGCCTGTAAACAGGTTTTTAAATACGAAGAATACTACTAATGCTAGTGTTATAGCTAATACTATGTATGCTACCGAAGACATTGTCTCAAACAAAACGCCATTACCTGAAGAAATAATAGCTTTCGCTTCCTCTTCACCTTTCATTATAATACGTGCAAGTCCAATAATACCTACTAAACTTAGTACTGCTACAACTATTTTTAAAATCTTATGCATAATCTTATGTTTTTAAAATTAGTTAATAGCTTATTTTTTATATTTCGATAACATATCCATTAATGTGATAGAAGAATCTTCCATATCATTTACAATACTATCAATTTTTGCTACAATGTAGTTATAAAAAACTTGTAATATAATTGCTACAACAAGACCAAATACAGTTGTTAGTAAGGCTACTTTAATACCACCTGCTACTAACGTTGCATCCATTCCACCTGCAGACTGAATTTTATCGAAGGCTTGAATCATACCTATTACTGTACCCATAAACCCAAGCATTGGTGCTAATGAGATAAATAATGAAATCCAAGATACGTTTTTCTCTAATTGTCCCATTTGAACTCCACCGTAAGCTACAACAGCTTTTTCAGCAGATTCTAAGCTATCGTCAGCTCTATCTAAACCTTGATAGAATATAGATGCCACAGGACCTTTTGTGTTTCTACAAACTTCTTTTGCTGCCTCAATACCACCTGACTGTAGTGCATCTTCAACATTTTGAGTTAATTTCTTCGTATTTGTAGACGATAAGTTTAAAAAGATAATTCTTTCAATAGCAATTGCTAATCCTAGAATTAAACATAATAATACAATACCCATAAAACCTGGACCACCTTCAATAAAACGTTTTTTAAGTTCTTGGTGGAACGTTAATTCTTCTGCTGCATCATCAGTTGCTGCTGCATCTTGAGTAGTTGCAACAGTCGTAGCAATAGTTGCTGCGTTCGTAGTTGCATTAGCTGTGCCAAATGTCATTAAAAATACTATGGCTAGGATAGAAAATAATCTTTTCATGTTTGTGATCTTAATTTTATTAATTAGTTAAAGTGTTAAAGATATAAAAAAAAAGGAAGTAAAAAATAAAATATTAACAGTGCTTTTATAAATTTCTTACTTAAGCACTACTTTATTTAATTAGTTTTCCGGTTTCAAATTAAACGAAAAAAAAGTTAAGGCTCAAATTTTCGTCGTTAATTTTAAGTCATTTCTCCTCTTAAAGCTGTTTCATATATGGTTTTGAACAAGTTAGGTGCAATGTTTTGTCCTAACAAATACATTAGTTTACTTACTGCTGCTTCGGTTGTAATGTCTTTTCCAGAAATTACACCTATTTTTTTTAGTTTTTCACTAGTTTCATATTGTCCCATCATTACACTACCTCCAGAACATTGTGTAATATTAATAATATGTATTCCTTTTTTTATGTTTTCTTTTAATAAGGAAATAAACCAATCTTCTGTTGTACAATTTCCTGCACCATAAGTTTCAATAATAACACCTTTTAAGTTAGGTGTATTAAAAATACTACTCAATAATTGTTCCGAAATGCCTGGAAACAATTTTATTAATGCAATATTTTTATCTAAATTCTTATGAACTAACAAGTTTTTTCTAGCATTAGGCTTAAATAACGCATCATTATTTATTTTTAAATGCACACCAGATTCTGCTAAATCCGGATAATTTAAACTAGCAAAAGCTTCAAAATGTTCTGCATTTATTTTTGTAGTCCTATTTGCTCTGTATAATTTATATTCAAAATACAAACACACTTCTTTAATTATTGGCTTACTATAATGTTGTAATGAAGCCACTTGAATAGAGGTTATTAAATTTTCTTTGGCATCTGTACGCAAATCTCCAATTGGCAATTGTGAGCCTGTAAATATTACTGGTTTTGCTAAATGCTCAAGCATAAAGCTTAATGCAGATGCTGTATAACTCATAGTATCACTACCATGTAACACTACAAAACCATCAAAAGAATCGTAATTATTTTCTATAACCTCAGCTATCTCTACCCAATATTTAGGTTCCATATTACTTGAGTCTATTGGAATATCAAAAGAGAAGGTTTCAATATTACAATCTAAAAGCTTAAGCTCTGGAATACGAACCAATAAATTATCGAAATCGAAAGCACGTAAAGCTCCTGTTTCTGGATCTTTAATCATACCAATAGTTCCACCAGTATATATAAGGAGTATGTTTGGGATTGTTTTTGTCAAGTGCTTCGCGTTTATTGATGAGTTATTGGTTGTTTAGTTGTTACTAAACACCAAAAACGGCTTTAGAATTATCTGTTGTAATATCGGCAATTTTTTCTTCGGAAGTATTATAGATTCCGGAAAGCTTCTCCACTACCTTTAATATGTAGCTACTTTCATTTCGCTTTCCGCGGAAAGGCTTAGGTGCCAAATAAGGAGAGTCGGTTTCCAAAACAATATGCTTTAAATCTATTTCATTTAAAAACTGATCTATTTTACCATTTTTAAAAGTCGCTACACCACCAATTCCTAGTTTCATATTATAGGAAATCGCTTGATGTGCTTGTTCTAATGTTCCAGTAAAACAATGAAAAATCCCATATAGGTCTTCGCTTTTTTCTTCTTCTAAAATTTCGAAAATTTCATCGAATGCTTCACGACAATGTATTACTATAGGTAGTTTATGTTGTTTTGCTAATTGTATTTGGTATCTAAAAGCGTCTTGCTGTATTGCTAAGGTGCTTTTATCCCAATATAAATCTATACCTATTTCTCCAACGGCATAGAACTTATGTTTGTCTAACATTTCTACAACATGTGCCAACTCCTCCTTATAATTATCTTTTACATGTGTAGGGTGTAAACCCATCATTAAAAAAACATTTTCAGGATAGTCTTTTTCTAATTGCAGCATAGATGCTGTATATGTAGAGTCTATTGCAGGAATAAATAGTCTAGAAACTTTAGCTTCTAATGTGCGTTGCATCATTTCTGCTCTATCTTCATCGAATGCTTCGCTATATAAATGTGTATGTGTATCTGTAATAATCATGTGGTAAAAATAAAAAAGTCATCGGTTTAATGATGACTTTTGCTATTCTATTTTTTTTTAGTGTTCTCGATACAAAATTCTAAAAAAGAATTTCACTCGAACTGACATTAGCTTAGTTTATTAATAAGCAAATATTACTCTAATTTATCTAACAACTTTTGAGCCTCTTTATAATCGTCTGCTTCTTCCGAAACTTGTTTTAAAAGAACAATTGTAGCGTCTATGTTTTTTTGCTTCAATCTACTTAAAGCTGAATACCACAATGCTCTATCTTTATAAGCAGATGTGCCATTTATTAATTTATTTAACTCTGCATCTGCTATTTTAAAATTATCTAACTCGATATTTGTAATGGCGTAGTATAATTGTAACTCGCTATTATCTGGATCGTTTTCAAGCACCGTTTTTAATAATGCATTTGCCTTTTCGTACTCTTTATTATTAAAAGCTTTTGTTGCTTGAATTAAATCTTTAACGCTTCCTTCTCCTCTAACAGTCGTCATAGGTTCGTGAGTATTAAAATCTGAATACGTTGGTGTTGAAAATTGGTTAAAAGCAAAGATCCCTATAAAGAGAACAACACTTGCAGCCATGGCCAATTTTGCATATCTAAACACTTTAGATTTCTTTGGTGCTTCAGCAATTGTCTCAGCTTTATTAAAATGAGTGTTTGATATATTTTCTAAATTCTTTTTAAAAGCATCAGTTTTAGCTTCATTTTCAAATTTATTTTCTAAAAAAATTGAAAGCTCTTTGTAAGTGTTGAAACTATTTTTAAATGCTGAATCGTTTTCGAGTCTATTTTCGAAATCTAGGGTGTCTTCCGCAGATAATTCTTCATTTATATAGCTATCGAATAAAATATAATCCTGTTCTTCCATATCAATTAATAATTAAGTTGATTAAATTTTGGCGACTCTTGAACCAACTTTGTTAATTGCCCAATGCATAAAGACTTCTTTTTCCTAGCATAAGCATAACTTACACCCAAACTTGCAGCAACTTCTTCCATAGATTTTATTTTAAAGGTTGCTTTTATTAAATCTTTACACGCTGTGCCTAATTTTTGAAACATCTCGTTAAACAAGGCTTGTTTCTCACCAAATAACGCTGTTTCAAAGGCTAGTTCTTGTGCGTCGTCATCTATAGATAAAACGTCTTCGTTAATTGTTACCTCTTTATGCTTGTTTTTTTTGAGTGCGTTTAACCACTTACGTTTACAGAGTAAAAAAAAGTAAGCATCGAAAGGGCATGTAAGCTGTAATCCTTTTTCTTTTGCTTGATTATATATAGTGACTATGGTTTCTTGTATAACGTCTTGCGCTTGGTCTGCGTCTCCACTATTTTGTTTTATATAGTTTACCACTTTAGGCACAAACTTATTGTAAATGGCTTGTATAATAAATGAGTTATTATTTAGTAAGCCTTCTACATACTTTTGATCTTCGTGAATTTTTTTTTCACTCATAAGCCCTTGTTTATAGGTTAGTTTCCTACGAATTTAAAAAAACTTTAGAAATTAAGGGTAACAATTTTTAAATGCTTTTGATATAAGGTTGTAAAAGGCAAAACGCCAATAATACTTAAACAAAATTATTAAACAATAAACATTTAGAAATTATGAACTTTTCAAAGAAAAATCACGAACACGCAATCAACAATAAAATTGGCGTGAGTAAAAATTCAATTTTAATTATCGCAACAGTAGTATTAAGTTTTTTAAACGTCAACGCTACAAATTTAGAAATGAACTTAAACACTAAAACAGGTGTAGAAATTGCAAAAGACGAAATAGTAGAAATTTTCGATTGGACAGTAAAAACAACAACAGGAGATTTTTCTGGAACTGCAGCAACTTTATTCGATGCTAAAAGAAGAGCTAATATGGTTGGGCAAGGTGCTGTAGTATTAGAGCAGAAAATTACAAACTATTTTGTATTAAAAAGCGAAATGCAATCTAAATCTAACAGAATGTATTTCTGGGAAGTAAAAAGCGAAAGAGGTTATGCTAAAGGTTTTAGTTATAATGAATTCTCTGCTAAAAAGATGATGCACTTAGTAACAAAAGGAGACATAGTGTCTTACATAATAATAGAAAACAAAAAATAATTATATAAACTGGGTAACAAAACTGTTACCTTATTTATATAAAGATGTATAACAATTAAAACAATAGAAATTATGAAAAATTCAAAAACAGTATTTGCAAGTTTATTTATTACAACACTATCTTTATTTACAAGTTGTGATCCTAGTGAAGATGTGGATATGGAATCGCAAGCTAAAACACCACCAACCGCATCAGAATTTCAAAGCGTAAAAAATCTAGCTTTAGCCAACCACAAACAAACGTTTCAGTTTGATGGAAGTGATGGAAATATTACATTAACATCAGAAAATGGAGTTCAAATAAATATAAATACTAATTGTTTAACTCTAAATGGAAATGCTGTAACAGGAACTATAGATTTAGAATATGTAGAGTTATTCGAAAAAGGAAGCATGTTGTCTACAAACAAACCTACAATGGGAGAAATGCCAAATGGAGACAAAGCCTTATTAATTTCTGGTGGTGAATTTTTTGTAGAAGCAACACAAAATGGTGTAGCACTTGGCACAAACTGTAATTATCAATTAGTTGTACCTGGAAGTTTAACTGGAGGAACAGATCCTGCAATGACACTTTGGGAAGGAGAAATTGCAGAAGACGATACTTTAACTTGGGATGAAGTGGACGATGCCACAGGACAAGGCGGAGTATTTGCAGAAGGAGCAGATTATTACTCTATTTTAGATGGGTTTGGATGGAGTAACATAGACCGTTTTTATAGCGATCCAAGACCAAAAACACAAATTAAAGTACAAGCACCAGTTGGTTATAATTACGAGAATAGTGCTGTCTATTTATCTTACGATGGTGAAGATAGTGGCTTAGCACAATTAGATACTTACGATGGAACACTTAACTTATTTAGTGAACATTATGGACAAATACCAATTGGTTTAGAATGTCATTTAATATTTGTTAGTGTTGAAGATGGAGATTGGAAATATGCTATCAAACCAGTAACTATTGTAGATAACGATATTATTACTTTCACCTTAGGTGAAACTACAAATGGAACTGAAGCTGCTTTAACTGCATTAATTAATGCGCTACCATAACTATTGATTCCTACTTACAAAGAGGCTGTTGTAAAAACAGTCTCTTTTTTTTTTTCATAAAACGGATTCCACAGTTAATAAGCCTAAAACAACAAGTAGTAGAATGCTCTTAAAAAAATAATTGATTTTGAATTAACTTCGTTATTAGTAATTAAAAATTCAGTTTTTGTATATTTAAAATCTAACTAACGCTATTATGAAAAACATAACTTTCCTTTTTATTCTAATTTTCATCTCACAAAATGCCTTAAGTCAAGATTCTCAAGTAGTAGACACTACTAGAAGAGTTGCTAAAATTACCTATAGCAAAGATGGTAGCAATGTGAAATTTACACCAAAAACACCTCCATTAACTCAAATAGCAGGAGCTCCAACAGCATTCTACAAGCACTTTTGGGAACTAGGCGATGGTGACTATAGTAAAGAAGAAACACCTACAAAACAATACAAAAAAGAAGGTGAGTACGAAGTTAAATATTGGGCAACGAATGTTTACGATAACGGGAAACCACCAACATCTAGACCTAAAAAAATTAAAGTTGACAATGTTAACGACTCTGCAGAAGCCTCTGTATCTATGGTAGACGACCTTTCTCTTGTTCGAAACAGAGAACCAATGCCAAATGAAGAAATGGTTGTAGTGATGAGTTATAAAAACTATAAAGATTATGCTACTAGCGGAACACTTCATCTTTACTTTAACGAACAAAAGTATAAAGCAGACAATTTTGAATTAGCAGATACTAGACTTTATAATAACGAAAGACAAATAGAAAGTGAAGATCTTGTTTTTACGCACGACGTTGATGATGAACGTAGTTTTTATGCCTCGTCTAAAAGCGAAATAAATTTACTTCGCGCACGTTTTAAAGATTCTACAGAAAAGGAAGATCTTGAACTTACGCTTATGGAAACTAAAGCAACTTATAAAAAATCAAGCACTATTGCTTTTGAGGATATGAAACCCAACGAAGAACGCAATATTTTCTACACCTTTAAAACAACTCCAGAAATGCTAAAGGATACAAGTGCAATAATTTCGGTTAGAAGTATTTATATTCCAGATAATAATTATAAAACGCATAAAGTAAAAGACATGGAAATGGAGATTGTAACCTCACACGATCCTAATAAAATGTCTTCTAATTCTACGTTTTTAAACTATAGATTAGTTCGTTTTAAAAGACCAAAATTTAAAATTAGATTCCAAAATAATGGAGAAGGTCCTGCTAGTACTATTCGTTTAGAAACAGATATTCCAGACATGTTCGATAAATCTACCATTCGTGTAGAAGACATGTATCCAAAGGTTAAAATTTGCCCTAAAACGGAAGTCAATTACAGCTGTTTAGACACTACTTATACAGACAAGCAAGCTATTTTTACTTTCAAAAACATCTACTTACCTGGAAGCGAACAAAAAAACGTAAAGGATTACGATTCTACTCAAGGCTTTGTAAAATACAGTTTAAAGTTTGGGAAAGATTTTCATAAACAAAAAACAAAATCTAAAACGGCTATTATTTTCGATAAAAACGAACCTATAATTACCAACTACTCTACCACACGATTTTTACCTGGTATTTCTATTGGCGCAAAATCTGGATATAATTCGTTTAGCAACCTTGAAGATTCTAAGAGTTATTTTGTGGGTGCTACAATTTCACCTTACAAATCCTACAAATGGTATTGGCAAGTGGAGCTATTAAATAGCTTTCACAACTTTACTGGTAATACTAACATACAAGTGAGAGAAGAAGATACTGCTGCAGGATTAATATTAGAAAGAACCACCACAACAACAGCTTTTGAAAACATAGATTGGGAACTTCCAGTTTTAGCGAGATATAATATTAATAATTATATTGGTTTAGGCGCAGGTTTACAAGGTATGATTTCTTTAAACGAAAAGAGTACAGAAAGCGTAACGATAGAGCAAGCAGAAAGTATTAATAGCACTGCTTCTGGTCCTTATTCTACAATTAGTAATACGTCAAGCAATACAAAAAAAACTTTCACAAATTTTAGAACCGGTTTTCTTATAGAAGCAACTGCTGGTTTTGCAAGAATTGGTCCTAGCGTTGGTGCGCGATACGTTTTAAACTTTAAAGAAAACTACAACTACATGCAATTTTACGCCATCTGGAAATTCTGACGCTAAGCGCCTTTTAGCAACTCACTCTTGTGTTATTTTAATAGTTTCTTATAATTTTTTAATATGAAAAACCACTTACTCGTTCTCTGTTTTCTATGCTTTGGAAGTGTTTTTTCGCAGAATAGTTTAGAGGATAGAATTTATGAGGCTACAGATGTTTTTAACAACATAAAATCTGCTGAAGCACTAAATACGTTAAACAACGCTATTATAATATTTGAAGCCCAGCTTTCTACAACCGACGATTATTACGCGTTTGTAAACTTATTAGCTAATAAAGCGCATTATTTAAAAGCAGTAAATAAGAATACGCAAGCCATAAAAAGCTATGAAAAAGCCTGGCAACTTTATAATAAAAAAGTAGCTTCCGTTTACCAGTTTAATATTATTGATTTTTGTTTAATCCCTTTAGGTGTACTTTACAATAAAATTGGCGATTATACAGCTGCCGAAAACATTATAAAAACGTACATTTCTATTGCAGAAAAAGACAAAAACAATACGCAACGTGTTGCTGGTTCTATAAATTTATCGCGCTTATACCAAACTATTGGTAGACACCAACTAGCCATCGATATTGCTAATTACGAGCTCAATACAAAACAGGCTAATACACAACAAAAAAGCAAACTAAAATATATAAAATCAAGAAGCGAGATAAGGCTAAATAAAAAAGTAAGATTTACAGATAATGGTGGTATTGTTCTTAACCCTAAAACACAATCTATAGAGGAACTAGAATTAGCTTACGAAATAGCTTTTCAGAAAAAAGACTACACCTTAGCATTAAAGATTTTTAAAAATTTAAAATCGTTAAAAACCAATAAACTGTCTTCAGCTAATAATTTGTCTAAAATTTATATTGCCGAAGCACAGCTTAACTTATTACTTGAACAACCCAAAGAAGCTGAAAAAAACTTAAAAACAGCCTTAAAAACGCTACTTATTAATTACGACTCTAACGTATTTCCAGTTGAAACAGACTTGTATCCAGATAATGCGTTTATTGGAATTTTCGATTTATTTGCTGAAATACAAACCGATCCAAAAAAGACAATCGCGTATTACAACTTAAGTTTCTATGTTAGCGATTTGCTTACTCAAAATGTAACAGCTCAAGAAGGGAAACTAATTTTATTGAGTGAAAAGAGGAAACGAAGCGAAAAAAGCTTAGACATACTACATTATTTGCAAAACACGAGTAACGATTCTAAATACACATTAGAAGCTCTTCAACTTTCCGAGCGTTATAAGGCTTCCATTTTAAAAGAAATGGTTGGTAAAAAAGAATTATTAAAAATCCATCCAAACGATACACTTTTAATAACGCAACAAACACTTTTAAAAACACAAGAACAGCTCACCAATAAATTAATAAGAACTCCTTATTCTAATTTTAATGAAACGCAAAAACTTAAGCTTAGAGAAAAACTTTCTTCAATAAACATTGAATTAAAAAAGCTGAAAACTAAAATTGAAACTAGTTATCCTATTACTCCTGAAAGCTCTTTAAACATCTCAAAACTTAACTCTAAACTACAAACAGATCAAGCAACATTAGTAAATTACTTTTATGGTAAAAATGCGATTTATCAAATTATTGTTTCAGATAAAACAACTGCATTTAATAAAATTTCTTTAAATGAAACAAACACTCAAACTATAAAAAACTTTATTAAGTACTTTGATAGTCCATCGGCTATAAACAATAATATTTCAAAATTTACTAAAGATGCACATTTGCTTTATAATTTATTAAAGTTAGATGAAGTAAAAGACAAAAAGAACCTCATCATTATTCCAGATGGCTTTTTAAATTTTATTCCTTTTGATGCGCTTTTAACTACTAAAACCGAAAGTAAAACGTTCGAGAATATGCCGTTTTTTGTAAAATCTCATGTAGCGGTTTTTAACTCTAATGTTTCTTTATACTTAAAGGATACCTCAACAAAAAAAGAACAACGCATTTTAGGTGTTTTTCCTGTATTTAAAGGCACTTCTCAAGAGTTAGCTTATTCTATAGTTGAAGCAGAAAATCTTGAAAAAGAAATAGAGACAACACTATTAATGAATACTGATGCAACAAAATCTCGTTTTCTAAGTGAAGCTAAAAACTATTCTATTTTACATTTATCTACACATGGAACAAGTGGTGATTTTTTTAAGCCAGCACAAATAGCTTTTATAGACGAACCCATATCTACTAATGAGTTGTACAGTATCGATCTTAATCCAGAACTAGTAGTCTTGAGTGCTTGCGAAACTGGTGTTGGAGAAATAAAACGTGGTGAAGGAGCTCTTAGTATTGCTAGAGGTTTTCAATATGCTGGAGCAAAAAAAGTATTGTATTCACTTTGGCAAATTAGCGATTTATCAACTTCACAAATCATGACTTTGTTTTATAAACGATTAGATGACAGTAAATCTATAAGCTATGCAAATCAACAATCTAAACTAGATTATTTAAATAATGGAGATATTAAAAACTTAAAAAAATCGCCTTATTATTGGAGTGCGTTTACGCTTTATGGCAGTTTTGATAAAATTAAAGAAAGTAATAATTTAGGCCTGTTTATTGGTGTTTCGCTTGTAATTATACTACTTTTACTGTGGTTATTTAAACAAAAAAATGGAAAACGCACTTTGGGAATTTCTCCTCAAAAAAGAATATAAAAAGGTAAAATTAAGGCTTACAAAAACCAACCATTTTGAAGTAAAAGCTACAATTAATGGTGTAAAAGGTTTATTTATCTTAGACACAGGAGCTTCTAACAGTTGTATTGGTTTTGAAGATGTTACACTATTTAAACTTAATGCTAAACCATCAAATATAAAGGCAGCTGGAGCTGGCGCAATAGATATGCTAACCCAAACAGCATCAAAAAACACCATTAAAATAGGTAATTGGAAAAGTTCTAATGTTACTTTAGTGCTTTTCGATTTAACACATGTAAACACAGCGCTAACCATGCACAATGCAAAACCAGTAAATGGCATTATTGGTGCAGACGTCTTAAAAAAAGGAAAAGCAATTATAGATTATAATAAGAAATACCTATATTTAAAAAACGTTATAAAGTAGTAGTTTTCACCAAAAAATTTCCTTAAAATATGAGTACCTCCATTGTCATTGCAGACGATCATCCATTAATGTTGCGTGGTTTAAGTGATTTTTTATCATCCAAAGGATACAATATTTTAGGCAAAGCCGAAGATGGCCAAGCGGCTTACAACCTTATTATTAAACACAAGCCAGACATTGCTGTTCTCGATATAAGAATGCCGTATTTAACAGGCTTAGATGTTGCAGAACAATGCCAAAAACACGAGTTAAGAACTAAAGTGATTTTAATTACTTTCGATAACGAGGAAGAACTTTTTGATAAAGCTAGAGCATTTAATGTCTATGGTTATATTTTAAAAGAATTCGCAATTGAAGAAATTGAAATATGCATTGGACATGTAATAAAAAACGAAAAATATTTTAGTGAAGAAATAGCGTCTTATTTAAACTCTAAAATAAAATACTCTAATGCACATATTAAAGATTTATTGACTAAAACGGAGTTGAAAATTGTGAAGTTATTATCTAAAAACAAATCCAATCAAGAAATCTCTAACACATTACAAAGCTCAATAAGAACAATAGAAAAGCATAGAAGTAATACTGTAAAGAAATTAAAGCTTCAGAAATCTCATAATGCGCTAATGCTTTGGGCTAACTTGAATAAGGATTTATTCTAATTATATTTCTTAAAATTAGGATTCTAGCGTTTTGAATTCAAAAAAAAAATCGTTATTAAAAAGCGCTTTGTTTTTACTAAAACCTAAATAATATAACAATAGCAATACTCTCAAGGCTTTATTAGCAAAATATAGAGTCAAAAAAAATACGTAGTTCTACGTATTTTTTAAACCAATTATTCAAGCTATCTTTATATTGCTATTAACCGAATACTATTTAAGAGAACCTAGAGCTCTACATTATAACCTAATGTAGAGCTTCTCTTTTTAAATTGGTTTTCACAAATTAACATTTACGAGCTGTCTTGTTACTTCTATTCCTTATAATTTCAAAAAAAAAAAAACTAGAAACTAATAGAACTCGCGTTTTTATCTTCGAAGTAAAATTTAACTAACACATAAAAAAGTAGAACAAAATCATCGTGATTAACAGTAATCATTATATGTTTCAGTGTTTTCAATCTTTAAACTAAGCCTAAAAAAATACGTAGTTCTACGTATTTTTTAAACCAATTATTCAAGCTATATTTATATTGCTATTAACCGAATACTCTTTAAGAGGAACCAAAGCTCTACATTATATTATAATGTAGAGCTTCTCTTTTTTTTATCACTTTCCTTTACCAGCCATTACATATTAAAACCAGACACTTTTTCTATATATTATTGCTTTTCTATTTTTTAAATAAAAAGTAAAACATTTCTAAATTCGCGTTTTAAGCTTCAAAAAAAAACTAAAAAAACTAAACGTTAAACTGCTACAAAACACTAGAACTACCAATAAAAATAAGTGTCTTCAATGTTTTTAACTTCTTTTTTTATCTAAAAAAAATACGTAGTTCTACGTATTTTTTTAATCGTTTATTCAAGCTATCTTTATAATGCTATTAATTGGTTTTTAAGGGAAGAATTAATTAAAAAAACTCTGCATTATAAAAGGTGCAGAGTTTTTACTTTTTTTTTAAAAGAAACACCTACATCCATGGAAGAAATAAACAATACAAGAAACCATAAATTTATTATTGGGATTATTGTTTTTGCTGCAATTTTAATATGCTTTAACATTGCTACTATTTTTATAGACCAGTAACATAACACCTATAAAAAAAGCTCCTCGACTAGAGGAACTTTTCATTTATAAAAAAATTAATCTCTCGACATAAATATTCTTAAAATATACCAGAATAATAACATTAGAGAAGCAAACAAACCTAAAGCTGCAGGAATATAATCGTCTACAGTATATTTGTTTACCAAGTTAGATGTTTGATATAAAATAGATCCTCCAGCGAATAAACACATACCAACCGAAAACCATAATCCCATATTAAAACCAAAAAGAGTTCCTGCAACAATTAATCCTAATGCAATAAAGAAGCCTATTGTTAACCCTGTTTAAAAAAAATTGTTATGAACGACATATTAAAAAAAATCGAAACAGTTTAGGTTATCTTTTGAGTATCTTTGATGCTTTATTTTTTTGTTTAAAAAAAAATTGATTTTATACAACTATGTCTCGATATATTATATATCTATTATTTGGTTTACTACTTAACATAACAACAGCTTTTCAAGGTAACGCACAATCAAGAAATAATTTCAGTTTGTCTTATTTTGAAGATGTAGACTCTAAATACTCTTTAGAATCTGTTAAGCATGAAAAATTCACTTCAACCGAAAAAACATATGTTAATTTAGGGATTACAAAAAGCACACTTTGGCTTAAAGTAAAATTAAAAAAGAAAAATATAGGTTCAACAGCTGTTTTGGTTGTTAAAACACCACTTAAAGATGACATTAAACTTTCGTATGTATTAAAAAGTGGAGAGCTTATAGAAGAGTCTTTAGGTGTTAAGTATCCACACTCAAAAAATAAGTTTAACCATTTGGTACCAGCTTTTGAGATCCCCGTTACTAATTTAAAGTCTCCTATCGTTTTTATTAAAGTACAAAGTAGGTATTCTATGAAAGTGCCTGTTTTTATAAAAACAAAAGAAGCCTTTTATAAAGAACGAACCACAGAATATTTTCTTGGAGGATTACTTGTTGGTGGTTTATTTTTAATGGGTATCTATAATTTGTTTTTATTTTTTAGTACTAGAGACTCTAGTTATTTATTATATATTATTGCGTTGTTTTCAGCAATTTTATCACAAGGGTATCTTTTTGGAATTCTAATTCCTTATTTAAGCCCAGATTTTCCTGAGTTTTCTTTCAGGTTCCCTATCATTATTATGAGTATTACTGGTGTTTTTTCCTCTTGGTTTGCATTACAGTTTCTAGAACTTAAAAAAACAAGTAGATTTTTATACTATACATTACTAGTTTTAATATCACTCTTACTTTTTAATATTGTTTTAGAGCTCTTAAAAGTAGATTACTTATCTAGAAAATTAAATATTATTTTAATAGTAATTACATCAATAGCTATATTTTTATCTGCTGTATACAGTCTTATAAAAGGTAAAAAAATAGCGTTATACTTCACTATTGCTTGGACCTTTTACTTATTTGGCATGATAACGTTTGCGCTACAGAGTTTAGACGTATTACCTTATAATTCATTTACAGAACACATTATGCATTTTGGTACATTTTTAGAAGTAGTACTATTATCTTTTGCTTTAGGCCATAAATACAAACTAGTAAGAGATGAAAAAGAACGATTAGAAAAACAAACTAGAGAAGAATTAGAGCAATTAGTAAAAGAACAAACAAAAGAGTTAGAAACTTCTTTAGAAGAAAAAAAAGTGCTTTTAAAAGAAGTACATCATCGCGTTAAAAACAATTTACAAATAGTAATTAGCTTGTTAGATTTACAAGTAGCCTCCATTAAAGATATTAAAAATAAAGAAATAATTGCTCAAAGTAAATCTAGAGTATATTCTATGTCTTTAATTCATCAAAAACTCTATCAATCTAACAATTTAGCTAGAGTAAATATGAAAAATTATTTAGAAGAATTGTTTATATATATTCAAAACAGTTATTCTGAAATGAGTAATAAAGTAACGTACATCTGTTTAATAGATAACAAAGAATTAACTATAACACAAGCGGTTCCTTTAGGCCTAATTGTAAATGAATTATTAACGAATAGTTTTAAGTACGGCCTTCAAAATAAAGAAAATAACACATTAAAAATATCCCTCGTTTTTAACAAAGATACTGCGGTTTTAGAAATAGCAGATTCAGGTTTAGGTTTTGAGGAAAAAGAACAACAGCAAGGCGTTAAAAAGTCGTTAGGTTTGTTTTTAGTGAAATCATTAAGCAAACAACTAAGAGCAACTTCTGTGCGTTATTTTGCCAGTGGATTATTTATAACACAAATAACTATTCCGCTTGAAAAAAATAGTTTAATAAAAAAGAAGTAAACTAAATTACCATGAAAAATAAGAAAATATTAATTGTAGAAGACGAGCAAATTATAGCTGAAAATTTACGTTTAATCCTTAACGAATATGGATATAATTTTGTAGACGTAGCAATGGATGTTGAAGAAACAGAAGCGTTTTTTAAAAACACATCGTATGATTTAGTTTTAATGGATATTAACCTCGGAGAAACGAGTATAATAGATGGTATTGATTTAATAAAAATATTATTACAAGAGCACTCTTTTGTTTACATATATGTAACGGCTAATGCCGATAAAAAAACAATTGATAAAGCTAAAAAAACAAGTCCTGTTGGTTATATAATTAAGCCTTTTATAAAAACTTCTATCTACGCAAATGTAGAAATGGCTTTAAGTACGTTAAACAAACAACAAGTATTCAACCATAGCTATAAAGGGCGTAAACAACAAATATTAATTTCGGATATAGCATACATAGCAGCAGATGGTGCTTATATAAAAATTATAACTCTAGATAATAAAACTCATTTTTCCAGAAAATCGTTATTAGATTTTTACGATGAATTTCCTGAAATGTTTATTAGAGTTCATAAATCTAATTTAATAAACAAACACCATCTTCAGTCCTATTCTAGCCAAATTGTTAAAGTTAATAACGAAGATATTCCTTTAGGGAGAATGTACAAGCAAAATTTCTTGGATCAAATTAAAGATTTATCTTTTCTTTAAAAAAAGCATTTAGATTAATACTAAATAATACGATTCAATCTATTAATGGTGTTTCCTAGAAAAAAACCTTTATATCATTACAACAACAAATAGAGATACAGGTAAAATATAACTGCAATTATTCCTTACCAAGTTGAAATCATTTTAAACGTATAGAAGGCATTCCTTTTGTTAAAAAGGCTGTTATAAAAGGATGCGTAATCTATTTATGCATTCTGTGGAAATTAAATTGTAGGATTCAAATTTACTGTAGATGAACATCAATTTTGCTAAAACAGTGTCGTTTACAACAAAATAGTGTCGTTTGTGATGTTTTGTTGTAGACAATTAAAATTGGGTGTATTCTTGTCGCCTAATTTAAAAATATTTAGAATGAAAAAAATATTACCTTTAATTGCGTTGTTTATCTGTACAACTCTTTTTTCTCAAAACAGACCAGTGCCAAATTATCATTTGGAAGTATTAAACCCTAATAGTAATTATAATGAAATTACTAATGCTGTTGAACCTATTCTAATTGCGAATCAAGAAAATGCCGTTACAAAAACCGAAAAGAAAAATGCTGAAAAAGCATTAAAACAATTTGGAAGATGGCAATATTTCTGGAAAGAAAGAACAGATAGTCAAGGAAATATTACATTATCTGGTGGTGAAGATGAATTATCAAGAATATCACCTAACACACCTTTTAGCGAAATTTTCAACACACAACAAAACAATCAAAAAAGTAATAATAATTCTCCTTGGGTACAAGTAGGTCCAACAACTTCTCCAAATCCTCATGGTTATGTTGCTTTTCCTGGTCAAGGATTAATAAACGTTATTAGACCTCTTACTGGTACTGTAGCTTTAGCTGGTGCATCAAACGGTGGAATATGGAAAACTGATGACATAACAAGTACAACACCTAACTGGACACCAAAAACCGATTATTTAGCTAGAATTGGTATTGTAGATATTAAAGCTGCAAGTAATAATTCTATCTATGCATTAACTGGAGATAGAGATGCTCAAGATCGAAGTAAATCTATTGGAGTTATAAAATCTACAGACGCTGGAGATAACTGGGCTACAACTTCTTTAGTTTTAGATCCTACACAAATAGCTTACATTAGTAATTTAGGAATGAAACCTAACGATAACAATAAAATGTTTTTTGCTGTAAATAGTGCATCTGGCATTAAACAATACGCTACTACAGATGGTTGGGCAACACATCAAGAGTATAACAATAATAATCTACAATATGCTAATGATGTATTATACACAAACGATTTTATTTTAGTTTCTAACATTTTTGGAAGGATTTTTAAGTCTGAAGATGATGGAGTTACTTTTACTCAAATTTACGACAATGAAGAAGGTGCTGGTAACATTGTATTAAGATTTAATCAATCTCACAATAGTGGTGATGTTTATTTTTTAGCAGCTAAAAAAAATGGAGCAAAAGTATATAAGTTAACAACTAGCGAAATACTAAATGCAACTGGTGTAATTAGTGCTACTCAAGTAGGTACAGATTTAACAACTTATGAGCCTCAAGGACTATACAACGTTGCTTTTAGTGTAAGTTCAGTAGATGCAAACAGAATATTTGTTTTAGGCGTAAATGGATGGTACACTAAAGATGCTGGTTCCACTTGGACAATGAAGTTAGATGCTTATAATTCACAAAATTCTGGAGAAACTTATGTACACCCAGATCATCACTTTATTACGCATACTACAGGCTCTAAATGGTGGTTAACACACGATGGTGGTATTACAGAACTAGACATGACAACTTTTGATACTAGTTCTGGAGTTGCAGGAGCTGTAGATAAAACTAATAATTTACAGATTGGTCAAATTTACCATTCGGCAATTACCGATAGTGCAACTTTTACAGATGCTTTATTAGGATTACAAGATAATGATGGTATGTCAATAAGTCCAAATACACAAAGTGGTAACTGGGTTGCTGTACAAGCAGGAGATGGAACTGCTGCTGCTATAAGCCCAACAAATCCGTTAGTAAGATTAATTGGTGGAACAAGAGGCGCATTAAGTAGAACAACAACTGCATACCAAGCAAACTCAAATGATCAAACTACAATATTACCTGCAAATAATGACGCTCTTTTTGCTGGTAAAGCAATTTTCCATAACACTAACGGGAATTTTGCGTTAGCTACTTGGGCTGCAACTGGAGTAAGTTATAATGGCGGAGCAGGCTTTGGTTATCTAACAGAAGTACAGTCTTTAGGTCAAACACAGGAGATGGATCTTTGGGACTCAAGATGTGCAGTAATAGGAGCAAATGGTCAAAGTCACTTAGATGTTAATTCTACTCTTATGACTTTTTCTAATGTTCAAACAATAACACAACCTTCTGGTGTTACACAAAATTTTAATTCTATTTGTGTAAATAGTGCGACTTCTGGTGTTACTTATGCTACTATTTCTGGATATGATGCTGCTAATAAAGTTTTTAGATCTACAGATAATGGTGTTACTTGGACTAACATAACACACAATTTACCAAATGTGGTTATGAAAAAAGTATTAAACAAAGTAACAGATTTAGGTGGCAATGATGAAATTCTATTTTTAGGAACCGAAGTTGGTGTCTATTATAAACTAGGAGCTGCAAGTACTAATTGGATTAAGTTGGGTAATAACCTACCAAATGTTACTGTAACAGATATGTCTATTAATTACGCTCAAAAGAAGCTATATGCAGCTACTTTTGGTAGAGGATTCTGGTCTATAAATATTGATAATAACACACTTAGTAATGATGACCTAACTTTAGCCTTAGAATCTGCATTAAAAGTATATCCAGTACCATCGTCTAATAACAATGTATTGGTAAAACTGCCTAATAATATTGATGAGGCTAACTATTCTATTTATAGCTATATTGGTTCTAAAATTGTTAGCGGTTCTATTACTACAACAAATAACAAATTAAATACTTACGCATTAAGTGCTGGTAGTTACATTGTTGTTTTTAATATTAATGAAACTCAAGTTTCTAAGAAGATTATTATTAAATAATTTTAATGAATAAATTAGGTCAACTATTATTACTAATGTTACTTTTTAACTGTAAAAGTTATAAGCAAAAAATTTCAAATGCAGAGGTATATATTGAAATGCCTGGTTTGCAAAATATGTCATCTTATAATGTACTAAGGTTTTCTATAAAAACTAAAGATACCATGTTAATTAACCAAGAGATCATTGAAATTAATAGTAATACAATATTTAATATTAATTCTATTTTAGATAAAGATAATGTGCTCCAAAAAAAGGACATAGAACTAAAACCAGGATTTTATAACATAGTAGCGAAGTCTAATAACAATGATTTAAAATTAAATAAGACACTTCAATTTAAAACAAAGATTAATAATTACAACATAATAATTAATCCTAAAAAATTAAGTGATTTAAAAATGAAATAATACAACAGTATATTAATTAACAATAAAAGCAACACCTTACTTCTTAGAATTAAGTGTTGCTTTTTTATTTTTAATCTTTTTTTTCTACAGCTTTCATTTATTCATGAATAATTTAAAAACAAGATTATTCAAAAATCCCGTTAAAGACCTTAAACTCTTCATTTAAATACGGTAATTAGGTTCTTTAGAATTTAACAAGATTCAATTCAGTTTTCACTTAATCTTATAATGTTTTTCTTCTACAGATCTAACGGTATGATTAAGTATAAATACGGTGTCTCTGTTTTTAAAACCCATAAACAAATAGTAACACAACAGGCTATCAGGCTCGTTAAGTTCTGGGTATTTTTTAAAATTTATTGAAAAAAAATCACAGAAGGTGTTTCTAGAGCAGAAACCTTTATTTCATTGCAACAACAAATAGATAGATTAAGATATAATCATCACTTAGAGATATTTTTTGAGGCATAAAAAACAATGTATCGAGAAGTTATTACTTTTTTTTGATTACTCGATACAATTTCGTTAAAAAACGGAATCACAAGAACTGACAATACAAAAAGCTCCTAAAATTGAGAAGCTTTTTGTATATATAATCTTTAAAAGAATTTAATCTCTCGACATAAATATTCTTAAAATATACCAGAATAATAACATTAGAGAAGCAAACAAACCTAAAGCTGCAGGAATATAATCGTCTACAGTATATTTGTTTACCAAGTTAGATGTTTGATATAAAATAGATCCTCCAGCTAATAAACACATACCAACCGAAAACCATAATCCCATATTAAAACCAAAAAGAGTTCCTGCAACAATTAATCCTAATGCAATAAAGAAGCCTATTGTTAACCCTGTTTTTAAGAATGAAAAATCCTTTTTTGTTACAAACACTACAGCTGTTAATCCTGAGAATAATGCTAGAGTAACTATACCTGCTTGTTGTAAAATTTCTCCTCCTGCTTCCATATAAAAAGCAGCAATATAAATCATTGGAATAAAAATAAAAGCTTCGGCCAAAATATATAATCCAAAAGCTAAGTATTGTTTATTTTTATCTGGCGTTTTTAAAGCCATTCTTTCAGCATAATTAGTAATAAACATAAAACCGCCTAGCATTATTAACCACTTAAACCCTTCTGTCATTGACATAGCAAAGTTTACTATAGTTTCGCTTTGTAATAAAAGGTATTCAAAAAATATAAATACTAATACACCTACTGCAACATGCGCATATGTTTTTTTATAAAATGCTACGCGTTCTTCTTGTGCTAAAGCACTAAGTGCCATACGTTGTTGTGGTATTGGGTTTTCGAAAGAGTTTTCCATATAATTATTTATCTTATTTTTAGTTTTTAATCCCTAGATCCAAATATTCTTAAAGCAAAGTATAATAAAGAAGCAATTGCTCCAAGTGCAGCCACTAAATAAGTTCTTGCAGCCCATTTAAGAGCGTCTTTCGAACCATTATACTCTTCTGGAGTCACAATGTTTTTATTTTTTAACCATGCCAATGCTCGATTACTAGCATCGTATTCTACAGGTAAAGTTACCACACTAAACAGTGTAGCAAAACCCATCATTATTAAACCTGCGATAGCTACATATTTACCAGCGACTCCCATAGCCTCGGTTGCCATTAAAGCAACACCTCCAAAAATAACCCATTGAGATATACTAGATGTAACTTGAACAACTGGCACTAATTTTGAGCGCATAGTTAAATACTTATAAGCTGTTGCATGCTGTACCGCATGACCACATTCGTGTGCGGCAACAGCTGCTGCAGATGCGTTACGCTCACCATAAACAACCTCACTTAAGTTAACTGTTTTATTTGCAGGATTGTAATGGTCTGTTAATTGTCCAGGAGTAGAAATAACCTCTACGTCTCTAATACCATGGTCTGCTAGCATTTTTCTAGCAATCTCTGCACCACTCATTCCATTTCTTAAATGAACCTTAGAGTATTTAGCAAATTTCTTTTTTAATTGGTTGCTAACCAACCAGCTTACTACAGATATTATTCCTATAATAACATAGTAACCCATATAACCTGTTCCAATCATAATTTTAATATTTTAATCCTTCTTTAAAGATAACAAAAAGTGAGCCACTTTTCGTACAAGAAGTTTTGTCAGCTTATTGTTTTATTAAGTTTGCTTTTTGGGTTACTGTTACAGGATAACTTATAACCTCTGTACTATTTTCGGTCGCTTTCATAATTGTTTTAGCATTTACCGGAAAATACAATATCAAAAGTCATATAGTCTATAAAAAAAGTCTCTGTAGTCATTAACAAATTACCACCTACTTCAAAAACATTATAAAGCGTATTATCTACTAATTTTACACCTAAAACAATGCCGTTATTTTCATCGATTATGTCCTCTCCTTTTTCCTTATCTATAGTTTTTAAAGTATAATTTCTATCGTTACGTTTACCATCAAAAATATAGACAATTTTGTAATTATAAATCCCAACTGAATCTGTTTGGGTTAAATAAAATTCCATACCAATACTTTGTATGCCTTTAGTATTGGTAATTTCTAGGTCTCCTTTATAGATACCAAAATAATTTTCTGGAAAGGTTAAAGTGCCATCTTGCGCTTTCGCGGAAAAACTAATCACTACTAATAAAAGTGTAAAAATGAATTTAATGAGTTTTGTTTACTAAAATAAACAAAGTTTTCTTATTCGTTAGATTGAATAACTTCTACTACATAACCTGCTTCAAAAAGAATAATTAGTTTTTCTTTTTTTTCTTCAAAAAAACTTGGCGGTGTTCCTAACGGATAAACCAATTGTTCTTTTCCATTAGCTTTTGAGGATCTCATATTATTTCCTAATAAAAATATAATCTCTTGTTTTGTTTTACCGATTATCAATTTATTTTCAATAATCTCATCAGTCATTTTGTATCGCTTATAAGAATAAGTCTTCCAATTTTCCTTAGTAAATTGTTCTTCAAATAACCAAATTAAAGTTTTAGACACTATAAAGGCTACTAAGAAAAATATCCCAATTTGGTCTATTTTACTAACCTTTAAACCTTTTAATCTAACCAAGAATACTTTAAACCTCATTAACATTGTTAGTTTTCCACCTTCCTGGAAATTAACCAACAATGTTAACAATCTTACCAGGAACTACAATTACTTTTTTAGGAGTACGCCCTTCTAATTGTGCTATGGTTTTTTCGTGAGCCATAACTGCTTTTTCTATTTCGTCTTTACTTAAATCCATAGGTAACTCTAACGTAAAACGCATTTTACCATTAAATGAAATCGGATAATTTTTACTACTCTCTACTAAATGGCTTGCCTCAAATTCTGGAAAAGCAGCAGTAGAAATAGATGCACTATTTCCTAATTTGCTAAACAACTCTTCAGCAATATGTGGTGCATAAGGCGATATTAAAACCAATAAAGGTTCTAGTATGTCTTTACTTGTACATTTTTGAGCTCCAAGTTCGTTTACAGCAATCATAAAAGTAGAAACTGAAGTATTAAAAGAGAAATTCTCTATATCTTCCTGTACTTTCTTTATGGTTTTATGCAACGTTTTAAGGTTGTCTTTTGTTGGTTCTGCATCGTTAACTTTTAAACCATTATCATCTACATACAATTTCCATAGTTTCTTTAAGAAATTATGCACACCTGTAATACCTGCTGTATTCCATGGTTTGTATTGTTCTAATGGACCTAAAAACATTTCGTATAAACGAAGACTATCTGCTCCGTAACCTTCTACAATGTTGTCTGGATTGACAACGTTGTATTTGGATTTGGACATTTTTTCGACTTCACGTCCTACTTTATAAACATCATTTTCTCCTTCAATAATCTCTCCATTTTCTCCAATAAAAATTGAATTATTAAACTCTACTCTCCAATTTTTAAAAGCTGCAATATTTAATTCTTCTGAAGCATTTACAAAAGAAACATCTGCATGAGTTTTTGAAACAGAAGGTTTATGAAAGACTTTTTTAACATCATCATTAAGAATCTTTTCATTCAAAATAACATTCATTAAATCTCTAATTCTTTCATCTGTCTCTTTATCACCATTCTCTAATTGCTGTTGTTGACTTTTAGAAATAAAGATGGTTGGCAAAACTGAAAAATCAAAATCCTCTCCTGAAATAACATTCCATAATACTTTATAAACAAAAGCACTAGTCCCAAGAATCATTCCTTGGTTTATTAGCTTTTTAAAAGGTTCTTCAACATTTACAAAACCTCTATCTTTTAATAATTTTACCCAGAAACGAGAATATAATAAGTGACCAGTAGCATGCTCTGCTCCACCAATATATAAATCTACATTTTCCCAATATTTAAGGGCATCTTCACTTGCAAAAACATCTCCTCTATTAGCAGCTTCTTCCATATAACGGAAAAAGTACCATGAGCTTCCTGCCCAACCTGGCATTGTGTTTAATTCTAAAGGATAGATACCATTATGAGATTCTTCGCTTTGCTCTGAATGACAAAGATCGTTAGAAACGACTTTGTTATTTTTAGTATCCCAAGCCCAAACATCTGCACGACCTAATGGCGGCTCGCCTTCTTCGGTTGGTAAATACTTTTCTACTTCTGGTAATTGTATTGGTAGATGTTGCGCATCTATCATTTGTGGCATTCCATTTACATAATACACAGGAAATGGTTCTCCCCAATAACGCTGTCTAGAAAATACAGCATCACGTAATCTATAGTTTGTTTTACCTTCTCCTTGACCTATTTTTTCTAGTTCGTAAATAGCTAATTTGCTTGCTTTTTTATAGTTCATTCCGTTTAGGAAATCGCTATTAGCAATCTTTACATTGTCTTTTCCTGCAAAAGCTTCTTCGCTAATATCTACGCCTTCAAAAATGTTAGGAATTTCGATATTAAAGTGTTTTGCAAAATCGTAATCGCGCTGATCTCCACAAGGTACAGCCATAACTGCTCCTGTTCCGTAACTTGCTAATACGTAATCACCAATCCAAATTTGTACTGGTTCTTTAGTAAAAGGATGTTCTGCATAAGCACCTGTAAATACACCAGAAATAGTTTTTACATCTGCCATACGATCGCGTTCGCTACGTTTTGCGGTTTTTTCTATATAAGCTTCAACAGCTTCTTTTTGGTCTGCTGTTGTTAATTTAGATACTAGTTCGTGTTCTGGTGCTAACGTCATGAAACTTACTCCAAAAACAGTATCTGGTCTTGTGGTAAAAACTTCTATTTTCTCGTCATGATCTTTTACGTTAAAAGATACAGTTGCTCCAACCGATTTCCCAATCCAATTACGCTGTGTTTCTTTTAAAGAATCTGTCCAATCAACAGCTTCCAAACCTTGCAATAAACGTTCTGCATAAGCAGAAATTCGCATACTCCATTGTGTCATCTTTTTACGTACAACTGGATGTCCACCACGTTCCGACACACCATTTACAATTTCGTCGTTTGCTAAAACGGTTCCTAAAACTGGGCACCAATTTACTTCGGTTTCAGCTAGGTATGTTAATCTGTATTTTAATAGTATTGCTTGCTGTTCTTCAGTTGAAAAATTAGTCCAAGCTTCGGCAGTAAATACTTCAATATCATCATCGCAAGCAACGCTAACATTGGCATTTCCTTCCGAAGAAAAAATTGAAACTAATTCTTTTATCTCTTTAGCCTTATTATCATTATTGCAATAATACGATTCGAATAATTGAATAAATATCCATTGCGTCCATTTGTAATATTCAGGACTACTTGTGCGTACTTCTCGACTCCAATCGAAAGAAAAACCAATTTGATCTAACTGTCTTCTATAGGTTTTAATATTGGTTTCTGTAGTAATCGCAGGATGCTGTCCTGTTTGTATTGCATACTGTTCTGCAGGTAAACCAAAACTATCGTAACCTTGAGGATGCAATACATTAAAACCTTTATGGCGCTTGTAACGTGCATAAATATCGCTGGCAATATAGCCTAAAGGATGCCCAACGTGTAAACCTGCTCCAGATGGATAAGGAAACATATCGAGTACGTAATATTTAGGTTTATCGCTAGTATTCGAGGCTTTAAACGTTTGGTTTTCTGCCCAATATTTTTGCCACTTGGCTTCTATGTCGTTAAAATGGTATTGCATAACTATAATTATAAATGTAACGTCATTGCGAACCACACTTTTTTGGTGTGATGTGGCAATCTTATTAATTAAAACAGATTGCCACATCGCTTTGCTCCTCGTAATGACAGCAAAAATTAAAGCGCAAATTTAAACTTTCTATAATAGTGTTGAAAATTTAAGCGTTCTAAAGTTTAGGTATTCAATAACTTTATTATTTTTACACCATTAACTAAACTCTTTTTATGAGCTCATCTTTTGATAAATACCAAAAACGTCGTTTAATTTCTTCATACTTTTCTGTGGTTTTAAGTATTGGGCTCGTTCTGTTTTTATTAGGCTTACTAGGCCTTTTGGTATTGAATGCAAAAAAAGTAGCAGACCATTTTAAAGAGCAAGTTACCGTTACCATTTTCTTAAAAGACAATGCTAAAGATGTTGAAATTAAACAACTTGAAAAAAGCCTAGCAATGGCAGACTATGTAAAATCGACAACTTTTGTTTCTAAAGAGCAGGCTGCCGAATTTATGAAAGCCGAAAGTGGTGAAGATTTTATGGACTTTTTGGGTAGTAATCCGTTAAAAAATTCAATTGATGTAAACTTAAAAGCAGATTTTGTAACCTCAGAAAAATTGCAAATTATTGCAGATGAAGCCTTAACTAAAAACTTTGTAGAAGAGGTTAGTTACGATAATGACTTGGTTAATTTAATGAATGATAATGTTAAGAAAATTAGTTTTTGGGTCTTACTATTAAGTGCTCTATTTACACTAATTGCTGTATTATTAATTAATAGCTCTATTAGATTAGCAGTTTACTCTAAACGTTTTACTATTAAAACCATGCAAATGGTTGGTGCTACTAAACGTTTTATTAGAAAACCTTTTATTTTAAGAAGTGTAAAACTTGGTGTTTTTGGAGCAATATTAGCACTTATAGGAATGGCTGTTGTTTTATATTATATTGACAAAACATTTCCAGAACTAACACTATTAAGCAAACCAGTTCTTATTATTGGTCTCTTTGCTTTCATATTTTTCCTAGGTATTTTTATCACTTGGATTTCTACATTCATCGCTACACAGCGCTTTTTAAACCTAAACACAGATAAGCTCTATTATTAATTAATTTTAATCTTCACTAAGTATTTCATTTCCAAAGTTTAACATTCTTTAACTTAAGCCTTAACAATATTTAAGGGCTTAAGCGGTTATATTTACATAACCAAAACACAAAATATTGACTATACCATTACATTTATTAATCTCTCAATTTAAAATTATGAAACGAGTAACATTTGTATTTATAGGCATCGTAGCAATTACAAGCTTTGTATTGCTATCGCAAAAGAAAATAGAAGACAAATCGATTGTTAAAGTTGATATGAGTAAACATTATATAAAAGGAATTTACGAATAAAATCTTGAATTTATCTAAAAACAAAAAAAACGGAATTGTAATAGTTAGCACTCTCATTGTAATCTTTTGGGTGCTTTTTTTAAGTTATCTTCTATTTGTGTCTTTTAAAATATAAGAACCAGTATGGATAATTATAAAATTTAAACTAAAAAATTAGAACACTATCTTAAGCCTAGCCTTAAGATAGTGTCTTTAATAACAATTTTAGTGATTATTATAACACAAACCATAGACTTGAAAGCGGCTTAAATTTAGAATCATTACATGTGAAAGTTTTAAATAAAACCGTTACTTTGCGACTACGAAACTAATTTTTAAATGATTATTTTGAAGTTTGATTAGTATCAAGTATAATTTTTTACAGCATTTAATAAAATCTACATAAAGTGGGAGAGCAAAAACGCAAAGAAATCGGTTCTGAAAACAAAGGTGAATTTATCTTTGGAAAACGTAACTATAAATTTATGTTTATTGGTTTAGCCTTTATTGTTATTGGTTTTATATTAATGTCTGGTGGTGGAAACGACGACCCAACTGTTTTTAATGAAGATATTTTTCATTGGAGACGTATTAGATTAGCACCAGCTTTAGTGCTTATTGGTTTTGGGATGCAGATTTACGCGATTTTAACGCGTAAGGAAGATTCCGATTCTAAAAAATAACTACAAACTACCATTTGGTCATTCAATTTTGATATTTTTGCCGAATGGATATTTTAGACTCAATCATTTTAGGAATAATTCAAGGGCTTACAGAATTTCTTCCTGTATCTTCTAGTGGACATTTAGAACTAGGAAAAGCTATTCTTGGTGATAATTCTGTTCCTGAAGAAAGTTTATTATTTACAGTTGTGCTTCACTTTGCAACAGCTTTGAGTACCATCGTAATTTTTAGAAAAGATATAATAGACATTATAAAAGGTTTATTTAAACCAGGTATTAACGAAGATCAACGTTTTGCTGTAAAAATTATAATTTCTATGATTCCTGCTGTTTTAGTAGGTCTCTTTTTTGAAGAGCAACTCGAACAACTTTTTGGAGGAAATATAATGTTAGTAGGCTGTATGCTTTTGGTTACTGCTATTCTTCTGTTTTTAGCAGATAAAGCAAAAAACACCCAAAAGAAAGTTAGTTTTAAAGACGCTCTTATTATTGGTGTTTCTCAAGCCATTGCACTGCTTCCAGGGATTTCTAGAAGTGGAGCTACAATATCAACCTCTGTATTATTAGGTAATGACAAAACGAAAGCTGCACGTTTTTCATTTTTAATGGTTGTGCCTTTAATTTTTGGAAAAATTGCTAAAGATCTTGTTGGCGGAGATTTATCTTTCGAAAGTCAAAATATCACAGCATTAGGAGCAGGATTTGTTGCTGCATTTATATCGGGTTTATTTGCATGTACATGGATGATTGCTTTAGTAAAGAAAAGCAAGCTGTCTTATTTCGCAATATACTGCGTAGTTGTTGGGTTGATTGCTATTGTTTTTTCACTTTTAAATTAAAATAATGACTGTTGAAGACTACCAAACTGGACAAGTTTTACTTATAGACAAACCTTTAAACTGGACCTCTTTTCAAGTGGTTAACAAATTGCGTTGGGAAATACGTCAAGCGTTTAACATTAAGAAAATAAAAGTTGGTCATGCAGGAACTTTAGATCCTTTAGCAACTGGATTGCTAATAATTTGCACTGGAAAAATGACCAAGCAAATCGATACGTTTCAAGGTCAAGTTAAAGAATACACAGGAACCATTACTTTAGGAGGAACTACACCTTCTTTCGATTTAGAATCGGAAATAAACGAAACCTTTCCAACAAAACATATTACTGAAGATTTAATACATGAAACTACAAAACAGTTTATAGGAGAGATAGACCAATTTCCACCTGTATTTTCTGCACTAAAAAAAGACGGAAAACGCTTGTATGAATATGCACGAGCAGGAGAAGCTGTTGAAATAAAATCACGAAAAATAACTATAAATGAGTTCGAAATCACTAAAATTGATGCTTCGACTGCGCTCAGCACAAGTTCTATTAATGTGGGTTTTAGAGTTATTTGTAGCAAAGGCACATATATTCGTTCGTTAGCAAACGACTTTGGAAAAGCTTTAAACTCTGGCGGACATCTTTCAGCTTTAAGACGTACAAAAATTGGTGATTTTCATGTTGATAATGCACTTTCAAAAGAAGACTTTATAGCTGCTTTACCACAAAAAACGGAATAGCATTTTGAAGCTACATCTGTAATTAGTGGTTTTAACGTATATAGAATACTAACACGCTAATCACATTATTAATTATTTTGTTGCTTTTGAAATTAAACAATTCTCACAAGGCGTTAGCCATCTCATTATTAATTGCCGCAAGTGTAATGCTTTCGCTTTTTAACTTCGCGCTTATTAAACAAAATGAAACTGTAGCTGAAACTTTAATAGATATTACACCTCCAGATTTATTTGATAAAACTACTCCTGAGGAAATTGAGCTAAAAGATAATTCGCAAAAGACTAATAAAGGTTATAACGAAACTAAAGAATATAAGCATTTTGCTCAAGCTTTTAAACCTATTGCTCCTCCAAAAGATTACGATGATCCTAGATTAAGAGATAGAAATGAAAAGCCTTCAGAAGCTAAAGAAACATCAGAAACTAATGCTAATTCAAACGTTAATAACGAAGAAATTTCTTCTTTTGAAAGCGTAAGTACTATTCTAAATAAACGCAAAAAAGCCTCGCAACAATCAAGTTCTGAAGCCTCAACAAACAAGAATAGTTCTATTATATACTCATTAAAAGGAAGAACAGACACGTCTTTACCTATTCCAATTTACTTGTGTGAAACTAATGGGAAGATTGTAGTAAATATTACTGTTAATGGTTTTGGTGAAGTTATTTCCACTGCTATAAATTCTTCTTCAACTTCTAATAATGCATGTTTACAAAAGCACGCCTTAGAGTTTGCAAAAAAAACACATTTTGATGCTTCAGAAAAGGCTTCACAAATTGGAACAATTACTTTTAATTTTGAAGGGAAGTAAGACGCATTGTCACTTCGAGTAATTTTTATTTTTATAAAAATTGTATCGAGAAGTCAACCTTATTATTCGATTATTCTCGATACAAAATTCTTAAAAAAGAATTTTACTCGAATTGACAAAAAAAACTAACGCATTAAACCAACCAAATCATCAATAGCATTTTGTCCTTTATTCTTGTTATACCAACCTTGTAAATCTTCTTTAAATTCTGGAGTTAACATTCCATGTTCGGCTTTATAAGCATTAACCAATTTAGTAGCTTCGGTTGGTCTTGGTCCAAAGGTATTAACAACTTTATTTGTAATATTATCAATCATAATTAACTTAGGAATAGCTTGTCCTCCATTGGTTAAAAACTGACTCATTAAAGCTTCGTTTTCATCTCTAAGCACCACTTTAAAATCGATACCCTTGTTAAGCTCTGCAACCTTATTAATTACAGGCATTACATGTGCAGCATCTCCACACCAACTTTCGGTTAGCACTAACCAAGTTTGATTCACTTTTAAAGCAGAAACTTGTTCCTGCAAAGCTTCAGGTACTTTTACCGTTTTATCCCAACGCTTCATTCTTCTATCATTAAGCATTGTATAATTTGCTAAAGCTTCGGTTTTTTCAGTTCCAGTAGTGGATTCTTTTGCAACCAAATCCTTTACTAAATTTCTATAATCTTGATAATTAATAGCTTTTTGAAGGCTGTCATTTATTATATTTTTTAAATCTGTATTTTGTAGTGTTTCCATAATATAAAAATACTGATACTTTGATGGTTTTTAAGTAACAGTTGTTACATTAGTAGGAGATTTTTATATTCCTTACAGTCTATAATAGGCATTAAATAAAATACCATGACAAAACATAAATGCGGTTGGTGTGTTGGCGACGAATTATACGAAGCTTACCATGATAAAGAATGGGGAGTTCCAGTTTATGATGACCACCAATTATTCGAATTTTTAATTCTTGAAACTTTTCAAGCTGGCTTGAGTTGGATTACTATTTTACGTAAACGTGAAAATTTTCGTGAGGCTTTCGATTTTTTCGATTATAAAAAAATAGCTAATTATAATGAAGATAAAAAAGAAGAACTGCTTCAAAATGCTGGCATTATTAGAAATAAACTAAAGGTGAAATCTGCCATTACAAATGCACAAGCATTTATGGAAATTCAAAAAGAATTTGGCAGTTTTAGTAAATACATTTGGGCTTTTGTAGATGACAAAACAATAAAAAATAAAGTAAAAATTTATAAAGAAGCTGCTCCAAACACTCCTTTAAGTGATGTTTTGAGTAAAGATTTAAAAAAGCGAGGCTTTAAATTTGTTGGCAGTACAGTTATGTATGCGTTTATGCAAGCCACAGGTATGGTAAACGACCATGAAGTTGGGTGTTTTAGGTATGATGAAGTTTAATATAATTATTTGTCACTTCGAGTGATTTTGAAGAATGAAAAATTGTATCGAGAAGCTTTTGTTTCTTAGATAGGTTCTCGATATAAAATTCTAAAAAAGAATTTCACTCGAAGTGACATTACTTCAAATAAGCCATAAACTCATCTCTAGGAATATCCTTTGCTCCCAAACTCGCTAAGTGAGTTGTGTAAACCTGGCAGTCTATTAATTTATAATCTGTATTCTCAATAAAAGTAATAAAAGCAGCTTTACTTGCGTTACTTTCTTTGGCAAACATACTTTCACCACAAAACACTCCGTTGTTTAAATCTACACCGTAAAAACCACCAACAAGGACATTATCTCTCCAAACCTCAACAGATTTAGCAAAACCTTGTTCGTGCAATTTGCAATAAGCATCTATCATGTTATTTGTAATCCAAGTTCCTGCTTGACCATCGCGTTTTGCTTTTGCACATTCTGTTATTACAGATTTAAAGTCTTTGTTTATAGTAATTTCGAAATCGCAATTTCTAAGAAATTGCTTCATACTTTTAGACACCTTTAATTCTTTTGGAAAGAGAACAAATCTAGGATCTGGCGACCACCATAAAACAACTTCATCTTCATTAAACCAAGGAAAAATTCCGCTTTGGTAAGCTAACAATAAACGCTCTACAGACAAATCTCCACCAACAGCAAGTAAACCTTCTTCGTCGGCTTCTTGTACGTTTGGAAATAGTATGTTTTGGTTTAATATGTGCATAATTTTATTTTACTAAAATAAAAAACCTCAATGACATTTAGCATTGAGGTTATATTTATAAGATTCCTGCCTTCGCAGAAATAGATTTAGAATGGTAAATCGTCGTGATCTTCTTCTTTTAAATCTGTTGCTGGCTCGAAAGCTGCTGCTGGTGGAACTTCTGGCATTCCAGCAGGAGCTCCTGCTTGTACACCTTCAATTCTCCAACCTTGAATTGAATTGAAATATTTTGTTTCTCCTTGAGGGTTAACCCATTCTCTACCACGTAAATTGATGTTTACTTTAACATCTTGTCCTGGCTTATAGTTGTTTAATAAATCGCATTTATCTTGAACAAATTCCACTAATATGTGTTGAGGATACTGCTCTTCTGTTGTTACAACTAATTCTCTTTTTCTAAATCCGTTACTCCCAAACGTTTGTGTTTCTCCTACTAATTTTACTTTTCCTTGTACTTCCATTGTCTATATAATTATTAAATATTCGTCTTATTTATTATTGCTATTTTACGATAACAATACTTTCCATGCACTCCCTACATCACCAAAACTAAGCAAATTTTGTGCCTTTTTATGCTTTTCCACTTCAGTTAATGCAATATTGTCATGTTTTTCCGCGAAAGCGTTAATAGCTTCTTTGGTTGGTAAGGCCTCTACATTGCCTAGTAAACCTAAATCGTTTCCTGTTAAAATAGTACTATTTCTAATATTTTCTGGTAACACATCTACTCCTATACCTAAAGTTGAAAGTGGTTTTGGAATTTCGAAAAAACCAGCTTTAGCTCTACTATAATAACTTCCGCCAGCACGAGCAACTAAATCTAGTTTTTCTTGGTCTATGCTTCCGTTTTCATTTAAAACAGCATCACTAATATGAAGTTTTACAACTTCGCAAATAATTAAATTACCTGCTCCACCTTCTGTTCCTAACTTTATAATTTCGTTTATTTTACACTCAAACTGTACAGGTGATTCTGCAACACGAAATGGTTTTACAATATCGCTTTTAAGCATTGTTAAACCTGCTTTATCAAACTCGTTTACACCTTGTGCATATTCTGTACTACTAAGCGACATTTGTTGTACAATATTATAATTTACAACATTTATCACGACTTCTTTTGTGCTTTCTGCATTTTCCAAAGTATGTTTTGTTGTATTATCTCTAACACGTCTTGCTGGAGAAAAAATTAAAATTGGAGGATTTGCACTAAACACATTAAAAAAACTAAATGGTGACAAATTTGGGTTCCCATTCTCATCCATAGTGCTTGCAAAAGCTATTGGTCTTGGTGCTACTGCACTTAACAAATAACCATGCAATTTTGCTGTTGGTATGTCTTTAGGTTCAAAAGATGTCATTAACTCTATAATTTTCAACAAATGTACTTAATTAACACCCGAACTAAAAGAAGATTATTCTACGTTTGTACAATATTATTAACAATAGCCCATTATATAGTTTTTAATTATTTTATATCAAAAAAAACTATAACGTTAAACCAATAATAATTTTATTTTTCTACTATTTCATCGTTATGAAATTTTACCATAGCTTAGGCTATGTTTAAATTTAATGCCTTGAACTAGCGAAAACTAATTCTCATTATTTTAGCTTAAGTTTATAGCCTATTTGATATTAACACAAAAATTACTACATGTTTTTCACTAAAAACAGACAACTTGTTCGCTGGATTATAATAATCGCCTCTTTTGCAATCATTTCTTTGATTCTTTGGAACACCTATACTTTCTTTCAGAAATTTAAAGACGAAGAACGCGCTAAGATGGAAATTTGGTCTAATGCTCAAAAAATATTTTCTAGCGATGAAAACAATCCAAACTTTAATTTTCTAGTTAAAATTTTAAACAGCAATAGCACAACTCCAATTTTAGTTGTTAATGTGGATGGCACATTAAGTAACTCTAGTAATATTGATTTTAGTGGAGAAAATGTTTCAAAATATGTTGAACAAAACAAAGATAAACTGATTAGACAGTTTGAATCTGAAAACGCTCCTATTGAGATCTCATATATAGATCCTGAAACACAAAAAAAAGTTCTCGCAAGTAAATTATACTATGGTAATGCTCCTTTACTAAACAAACTAAAGTATTATCCTTTAGCTCTTTTGTTAATTATCTTCCTATTCGCTTCTGTTGTTTATTTCTTCTACCGAAGCTCCAAAATTGCTACACAAAACAAGTTGTGGTCTGGGATGGCAAAGGAAACTGCGCATCAAATTGGCACACCTTTATCGTCTTTAATTGGCTGGGCTGAAATTTTAAAAACCGAAAACGTAAACCCAGAATATATTCTAGAAATAGAAAAAGATATTGACAGATTACAAACCATAACAGAACGTTTTAGCAAAATAGGTTCTCTTCCAACCTTACAAAAAACAGATATTGTAAAAGAAACTCAAGATACTTACGATTACTTAAAAACGAGATCTTCGAAGCTTATTAATTTTACTTTAAAGCTTCCGGAAGCACCAATTTATGTAAATTTGAATCCGCAATTATACAGTTGGACTATCGAGAATTTAGTAAAAAATGCTATCGATGCAATGAAAGGTAAAGGCGATCTTACTATAGTAATGACACAGTTAGAAAACAACGTAAAAATTAATATTATCGACACAGGAAAAGGCTTGAACAAAAGCCAGTTTAAAAGTGTTTTCGAGCCTGGTTACACCACTAAAAAACGTGGTTGGGGATTAGGCTTATCTCTTGCAAGACGTATAGTAGAAGATTTTCACGATGGTAAAATAAAAGTTGCGCAGTCTCAAATTGGCAGAGGAACTATAATGCAAATTGCACTAAAAACAGTTTAATTATGAGCGAAAAACTAATTACTGTAAAGGAAGTTTTCCTAAACAATAACTGTCCAGAATGCTTTAGTAAAGAAGGTTTAGAACTTACTTTTAAACAGAAGTTTATTGAAACTAAATTTTCTAAATCTATAACTCAGGAAATTGCTACAGAAATGCATTGTAATGTTTGCGACACTACTATTTACCCAGTAAACTGGACCGAAGATATCGAGCGTATTTACGATTACCAAATGAAGGCTTTCGTGCCTAAAAAGGCATCTAAAAAATATAACTCCTTATTTTGGATTATTATTGGTGTTATTGTAACCGTAGTAATTGCAGCAATTGTTTTAACAGTTATAAATTTGCCTGTATAGCTTTAGCTAAACTTTCAAATTCAGCTTTATCAAGAGACACTTTATTAGTAAATCGAGCATCGTCCATTGTATTTAATGGTATTAAATGTACATGAACATGTGGCACTTCTAAACCAATTACCGAAACACCAACACGTTTACAAGGCACTGTTTTTTCTAAAGCAATTGCTACCTGTCTAGAAAATTCCATTAAACGAGCGTACTCCTCTTTGTCTAAATCGAAAATTTTATTAGTTTCCTTTTTAGGTATACACAAAGTATGGCCTTTAGCATTAGGATTAACATCTAAAAAAGCTAGAAACTCTTCAGTTTCTGCTACTTTATAACTTGGTATTTCTCCGTTAACTATTTTAGTGAATATAGATGCCATATTATATTGGTTTCAATTTAAAAAATAAAGATAAAAAAAGATTCCTGCTAAACTGAAAATTATTTCAGAATAAACAGGAATAATATTTATTACAAAGTTCTTCCGCGAAAGCGAAACACTAAAACTATCTTGAAATCTCGATAATATCAAATTTTATAATACCACTTGGCACTGTTATCTCGGCAACATCACCAACAGTTTTCCCTAATAAACCTTGACCTATTGGAGAGTTAACAGAAATTTTACCAGCAGCTAAATCTGCTTCACCATCTGCAACCAACGTATAATTAAGTTCCATACCATTGGTTTGGTTTTTAATTTTCACTTTAGAGAGTACCAAAATTTTTGAGGTATCCATTTGCGACTCGTCAATAACACGCGCACCAGCCATTTGGTCTTCTAATTTAGCTATTTTCATTTCTAGCATACCTTGCGCTTCTTTTGCAGCATCGTACTCTGCATTTTCACTTAAATCACCTTTATCTCTCGCTTCTCCAATTGCATTACTAGCCTTTACACGCTCTACATCTTTTAATTGCGCCAACTCTGCTCTTAATTTTTTTAAGCCTGCTTCTGTATAATATGATACTTTACTCATAATTTTTTCGTTTTAACACTAATTTTAAACATCTGTCTTTGTTATATTTAAAACAAGAGATTCTAAAATTAATTTAGCATAAAAAAAATCTCGTATACACGAGATTATATTACAAATATACAAAATATTTAATTCGCAATTCACTTTTGTTGTAAATTGCACTGCTATAAAAAAGTTAAAAATGAAATTTAAAACAATCCTATTACCAACTCTACTTAGTCTAATATTTCTTACATGTAGTAAGAAAAATGATGACAATCAAAATAACAACCCAAATATTCCAAATGTTGGTTTTAATACGGGAAACCAAATTAACATGCAGTTAGGAGGGATTTATGGTCAATTAGATTTTGACACTAATGCTATATATGTTCCTAATTATGGTATAAATGGTATCGTGGTAATAAATACGGGTTTCAACAACTATAGTGCTTTCGAATATAGCGATCCTAACCACCAAATAGCATCTTGTTCTGTATTTGAACTAGATAATCCTGGAACTTTATCAGCAATAAGTACAGTAGCTACTTGTTCTTGTAACGACGGTAATTCTTACGACATTTTATCTGGTGGAGTCCCACTAGCAGGCACTACAGGACAGTACACAATGGTTCGCTATCGCGTAGAAGTTAACGGAAGCATAATTCGTGTTTATAATTAATTAGGGCAAATTTTTAATGCTATTAAAAGCATTAAAAACCAGGCTATACGTTATATCTTTTTTACTTGTTCTCGATACATTTTGCTCATGCTTCGCAAAACACTCGAACTGACATAAAAAAGGATGTCACTTCTATCCTTTTCGCAATAAAAAAAGCGGCATCGAGCCGCTTTAATTTATATTAAGTGTTTCTCTATTTAGAATTTTAGTGTTGCACCAACAAGAAAGTTTGTAGTTGCTTGTGGATAAAAACCAGCACCTTCAATTGTTTTTGTAGCTGTAGGATCGGACCAAGTATCATCGTAAGTATAATAATATCCATTAGACACGTATTCTTCTCCAAAAATATTATTTACCAAACCAGATAATAAAATAGACTTGAATATTTTATTGGTTTTAATCTCGTAAGTCACATTAAAATCATTTACAAAATAACTTTCTAATTTAGACGCATCAGAATCTGAATTCCCCATAAATTGCTCTCCAACATATTTGCTTAAAAGAGACAATTGCAAATTATTTAAAGGCTGAAAAACAAAAGCATTAGATGCTATAACCTCTGGAGAAAATGAGATGTTAGTTTTACCCAAGCTTACAAGTTCTCCATTTCTAGAAACAATAGTTTCATCGTTTTTATTAGAACTAAAAGTTAAATTAGGCTGCACAGAAAACTTATCGCTAATCTTTACTACAGCTTCCAATTCCAATCCTAAACGCGAACTATTACCAGAGTTATTACGAATTGGAGATCCAACATCGTCAATAGCACCAGTTAAAACCAATTGCTCGTTATACAACATATAATAAGTGTTTGCATTAAAAATTAGGTTCTCGCTTTTATATCTCCAGCCTAATTCGAAATCATTAAGTTGTTCTGGTTTAATATCTGGATTGCTTTCAAAATCGCTTCTACTTGCTTCTCTATTAGCTCTCGCATAAGAGAAATAGAAATTATTTTTATCATTTAAATTATAAGATAATCCAGCTTTAGGATTAAAAAATCCATAAGTTTTATCTACCTCAAACACTACTAAATCCGAACTTATTCCACTAGTATCATAATTTACACTTCTATATTGCAAATCTCCAAACAAGCTTAGTTTACTGTTTAATTGGTATGTGGCTTTTGCAAAAACACTAAAATCATACTTATCTCCATCACTATCATAATAATGGTCTCTAATTTCGCTATTACTTGCATATTGCGACCAAATTACTTCACCAAAATGATCTCCATGGTACGAGCTATAAAATAAACCTGTACTTAGGTTTAAAGCTTTATCTCTATAATTAACATTAGCATTAAACACATAAAAATCATTATCTAACCAACGTCTTCTAATAACATCTGTCTCATCTATAGTTTCGCCTCCAATACTTATTTCATCAAAACCATAAGTCGAAAAATCTTCGCCTTCTTTATACTGCTCAAAATAGCCACTACCTTTTGTATAGTTTAACCCTAAGTTTGTTGACCAGTTATTATTAATTTTTTCACTCCAATGTAATTGGTAATGGTCTTGTTTATAATTATCAACTTCATTATCATAAAACCTATCATTTCCATTTGCATCTGTATATTGACCTGAAGTATTAAAAGTTCTATCGTTTTCTAAAATATCTAAATCTTCTAAACCATTCCAAGCTTGATACGTAACTTCATGACCTCCAAAAGTGACTGCTTTAATTTGCGTATTATCATCTACATAAACACCTTGTAAGAAGTACGATTTTAAATCTGAAGTTGCTCTATCTATATAACCATCAGAATTTATTTGCGATAAACGGCCAGAAATTTCAAAATGGTTATTTAACAATCCTGTGCTATATTTTACAGTATGCTTTCTTGTATTATAACTACCAAAACTATTAGAAATTTCTCCACTTGCATCTTTTGTAACCGCATCTGTTAACACGTTAATACTTGCACCAAAAGCACCAGAACCGTTTGTAGAGGTTCCAACACCACGTTGCAGTTGTAAACTCTCTACCGAAGAAGAGAAATCGCCTAAGTTTACCCAAAATGTTCCTAAACTTTCTGAATCATTATAAGGAATACCGTTTATTGTAATGTTAGTAGATTGCGCACTTATTCCACGAACTCTAATTCCGGTATAACCTACTCCTGCGCCTGCATCACTTGTGGTTACAACTGAAGGTAAATAGTTTAAAAGAATAGGGATATCTTGTCCTAAATTACGTTTTTCTAATTCTTCTTTAGACACGTTAGAGTGAGTGATTGGAGAGTTCGCATCTACTCTAACTGATTTGATTAAGACTTCATCAAGTGTTTCAAACTTTGTTGAATCTTGTTTAATTTCTTGCGCAAAACCATTTAAACTTAGTGCAGCAAATGCTAAAAATAAAGTTGTTTTTTTTACTGTAAATTTCATTCGAAATACATTTAAATCACGAATAAAAAGAGGTAATTATTCTATATAATAATTAGTTTTTTTTGAAATACTCTCATCAAATTGTTACATCATTTCATAAAATGTTCCACCTGCAGATAGTTCATTTTATAATGACTAAAGTATTTCTTCAAATTCCTAAACAGCATTACCTGTTCTAGGTTCAATGGGTATGATCTCAGCCGATTTTATGGCACCCCTTTTTTGAGAACAGTGCAAAGGTAGTTTACATTTTTGATTTATGAGAAATAATTTCAAGTTTTTTAAATCAATCTTCTCGATAGAGATTTTGTTAAAAAATCAAAATCACTCGAAGTGACATAATTAATCTAAATCCGGTTTGCGTCTATTTACTTTACGCTCTTTGTTTGCACGTTTATTTTTAAGCCTTTTAATAATTACAGATCTTGGTGTTTTTGTAGGAATACGTCTTTTTTTAATATACAAAGTCGATTTAAGCAATTGAATCGCTCTAACAATAGCTATGTTCTTGTTTCGATGTTGACTTCGGCTTTCTCCACATTGTAGTATTAGCAAGCCATCTTTAGTTATTCTATTAGATAATTTATAAAGAATAACTTCTTTTTGTCTTTCATTTAAAACTAAAGATTCTTGGATACTAAAGGACAATTCAATTTTTGAAGACACTTTATTTACGTGTTGTCCTCCTGCTCCAGAACTCCTAATACCTTTAAATTTGAATTCTTTAATAAGTGCTTCTTCGCTAAACATTATACTTGATGTGTTGCCTTTAATAAATCTGTTACTGTTTTCACAGGATTAAAAGTTACAAGAGGTACTTCAACAAAAATAGTGTTCCAATTTGCCATACTACCATTCCAAAGCCCAGGAGATTCAAGTGCTTTAATATCTTTACCAGTTTTTGTTTTCATAGTAATAAATGCTGTTTTATAGTCTACAAACTTATAGAGATCAAAAGTTTCACCTTTATAATTTTTTATACCACAAACTAAATCTACTGGATTAAAATGTGTTGCATTTTTTAAAATATTTTTTTGATGTTTATTCTTTTTATCTACTTGAGCAGACTCAACAATCTGTAACGAAACCGTTCCGCTTTCACTTTTTACCCAAAAAGGTCCTCCTCCAGGTTCTCCTTCGTTTCTAACCATTCCACAAACACGAATAGGTCTATTAAGCTTATTTTTTAGATATTCTATTTGATATTTTGCAGAATATTTTTCGAACTCATGAGAGATAATAACATTTAATTTCTTTCTTAAAAAACGTGCTATCTCTAATAATTGAACTTCCGTTAGATTTTCTTTTTCTAATTGTTTTAAATAAGAGAAAGCTTGCTCCTGCGATTTTAACAAAATACCAGCTAACACCTTTTTATGTTTTGCAACTTCTTTTTCGTATTTATAAACCACTACATTATCTATGTTTTTTATGAAAAGAATATCTCCTTCAAAATCATTTAAATTAGATAATAAAGCACCATGACCAGATGGTCTAAAATGCAATGTTCCGTCGGAATTCTCGATTGGTTGGTTTTTTGTAGTTACAGCAATAGTGTCCGTTTCTTCTTTTTGATAAGAATAGGTAATATTAAATGTTGAATTAGTTTTATACTCTACAATGTCTTGAATACGCTTAAACTCTTTATTAAAGACGTCTTTATAGATTTCTGAAATAGTAAAATGTACACTGGCTTTTCTTTTTGTTGACGCATATAGTGCTGCTTCAAATAAATGCTCCTCGAAAGCAGTAGCAATATGGTCTTTATATTTATGAAATGGCAATAACCCTTTAGGCGAAAAACCATAGTTTAAACGGTCTTCATTTAACATTGTTTTTATAAACTCTAAAGCTTTTAAATCTGTAGATAATGTATCAAAATTTGGAACAAATTTTCTAGTTTCATTAATAACAACATTATAAAAAGGCAGTTTTTCAACACCGACACCAAATACTAATAATTCGTTTGCTTTTCGTTTATTTATGTAGCTATTAATGGTGTCCTTTTTAGCTTTGTATGTGTCCAAAAATTCAAATAAAAATTTAAACATTCTAGTTGCAGCACCAGAGGCTGGTACAAATTTCACAATATTTAGATCGTCTTTTTTATTATCATAGAACGTAGCATATTCCTGTTTTTCTTCTTCAGAAAAACTAAAAATACCATGACCTAAAATAGCGGCAGATTCTAAATTAATTAAAGGTAATCCTGATTTAAAAGTTTCAATTTGTTTTAAAACTTTTTCAACGGTTAATCCTTTTGCTTCTATTTGTGTTATTTGTGTTTCAGTGAAGTTCACTTTCTGTTTTTAATTAATTTATCTATATGTTTAGCTGCTGTTTCGAGACGTTCTTTTTCATCTCCTTTTAACAAAACATAAGGTCTGTTATACTTTTTTAAAGCCGCCTCAAAGACTTTAAACATAGCTTCTCTTTCTTGAGGCCTATCTCGTAAATCGTCAGCCTCCCAAGGCGTATCAATATACGTTAAAAAGTATAAATCGTAGGTGTTTTCTATAGCATATTTTTCTAACTGTGGATCGCATGTTCCAGAATAATAGGCTTCAGAATATACTTTTGTTTCCAACAAATCTGTGTCGCAAATTAATACTGAGTCTGTTTTTTTTGCTAATTCATTTTCTAGAAGCATTTGTCCTTCAGCAATTGGTAATAAATCTTTAGGCTCGCATGTTTTGCGTTCGTTGTTCCATTTATCTTGAAGGTATTCGCGAGCATATTCACGTACCCAAACCGAATTATAATAACGTGCTAGTTGTCTAGATAATGTTGTTTTGCCTGTGGATTCTGGGCCAAACAAAACTACTTTTATACAATTTGCTGATTGCTGTCTATACTTTTCTTCCATGCTAAATAACCAAATACTGCGATAATAGTGAATCCAAAATACTGAAAACTTGTAAAAGAGAATCCTTTATACAAATATAAAGGAACAGAAATTATATCGCCAATAATCCAAAAAATCCAATTTTCTATTTTACGTTTAGCCATTAACCACATTCCTACAAAGAAAATCGCAGTAGTTAATGTATCTACATAAGCCATCCAAGTTGTCCATTTATTGAAAATTTTATAGACAATAAAAACAAAGAGCAAAGTGGTTATAAAAATTCCTAAACTTATTTTTTTCTCTTTAATGGTAGTTCTTGATATTGGTGTTACATGCGTTGCATCTACTTTGCTTGTCCATATATACCAACCATAAATACTCATTACAAAATAGTAAGCATTTATCATCATATCACCTAAAAGCTCCCATTTTAATAGAAGATAGACAAAAATAAGTGTACTTATAATTCCTGTTGGGAACACGAGAATGTTATTTTGTTTGGAAAACCATACCGATAAAAAACCAAAAATAACAGCTACAATCTCTAAGACAATATCTAGAGTTTCATATTGAGCGTATTGATTAAAGAGTAAATCAAAAATGTGGTTCATAAGCGCTTCTATCTGTTTTTACTACTTTCATTGTGAGTACACAAATGTTTTGATTCTCGAAAGAAGTTTCTATAGCCTGAGTTAAAAAAGGCATTAATTTACTAAACTCTCCATAAATTTGAGTGCTTAACGGGTTCTCTAAAACTGTAAATTCTGAATCACGAAGTGCTTTTATAAAGTCTATAACGTGCTTTTCGTAATCATCTTGTAATGGTGATAATGTTAAGTCTATTGATATATTCATATTATCTTTTTATCTCTTCAAAAAACGATTCGTCTTCCTCAAAAGCTGTTCCAATAACCACAACATTTGCACCTGCATTAAACGCCTTTTCTATTGCTAATTTACTTCTAATTCCGCCACCAACAATTAACGGAATCTTAATTTCTATTTTTACAGCATTTATTATTTCTGAAGAAACAGCTTGTTTTGCTCCACTTCCAGCTTCTAAATAAATAAGTTGCATACCTAATAATTCTGAAGCTTTAGCAGTATCTACAATCTCTTGTAATTTAGTTAAAGGCTCAGTATTTGTTACCTTTTGAGTTGATGTTTCTTTTTTGCCATCAACTAAAACATAACCTGTAGGTATAATTTCTAAATTACTATTTCTTAATTTTGAAACTGATTTTACCTGCTGACCTATTAAATATTCCGGGTTTCTACCAGAAACTAAAGACAAAAACAAAATAGCATCTGCTTGTTCTGAGACTTGAATAACGTCTCCAGGGAATAAAACAATAGGCAAACCTGTTAATGGTTTAATTACTGAAATCAATGTTTCGGTTGCATTTTCATCAACAATACTTCCACCTATAAATATATGTGTAGCTATAGAATTATTGACTTTATCTATAAATTGCGATGTTTTTTCTAAATTGAATTTATCTGGATCTACTAAAACAGCAAGATTTCGCTTTTCTGAAGTTTTTATATGTTGTAAAATAGATTTCATCTTATTCTAAAACATAAGCACAAGTGAAACCTTCAAACTCTAAGAAGTATGAATTGTACCTGTATTTTTTCATCTTATAATCTATCCAACATACAGTTTCAAGATCCTCTATCATAAACGGAATCACTAAAAAATGCTCTCTAAACAACATTCCTGGTGTAGCAAATAGTTTATAAAGCGATTCTTTAATTCCCCAAATAACAGTTAACCTTCTAATATAATCCGATTGGTCTTCAGATAAATATTGAAATTCATAATTCACAAATTTCTTAGCTATTACTCCAATTTTCTCTCGTTGTTTTTCGATATCAATACCCACTTCAACATCGCTAACAATTACACCAGAGAAAGTAAAGCTATGCGTTATAGAAATGTGTTTACCATCTTTTAAATGAGGCTTTCCGTTTTTATCGTAATACAAGTCTTGATCTGTATAACCAAATTCTCGTAAAAGGTGTCGTACACTTAAAAAACCACGTTGATGCAGTTCGCTTTTCATACCTAGAACACGAGTTAAACTCTCTGGTTTTAAGTCTAATGCAGAAAATAGCACATCATAAGATTCTTCAATCTTCCAGATTTTAACAGTAGTTTGTGAGTTTACACTAATGGATTTATAAAGAGGCATTTAATATTCTAAATGTTATTGATTATCTTTGCAGTGCCTAAGGCGAACTTAGTACTTTCAATGGCGAATTTAACTATTTTAAGTCCTAAATCCCAAAGGTGTTTCATTTTATAAAAAACAAAGAGAAAGAAATATGAGTAATAAAACAGTTGCTTACGTACCTAACAAGGTAAAAGATATGTCGCTTGCGGCTTGGGGAAGAAAAGAAATTAATTTAGCCGAAGCAGAGATGCCAGGTTTAATGAGTTTACGTGAAGAATACAAAAACGAGCAACCATTAAAAGGTGCGCGTATTGCTGGATGTTTACACATGACTATCCAAACTGCGGTTTTAATTGAAACCTTACAAGCTTTAGGAGCAGAAGTTACTTGGAGTTCTTGTAACATTTTCTCTACACAAGATCAAGCTGCTGCTGCAATTGCAGAGGCTGGAACTGCTGTTTACGCATGGAAAGACATGACAGAAGAAGAATTTGATTGGTGTATAGAACAAACACTTTTCTTTGGTGAAGACAGACAACCATTAAACATGATTCTTGATGATGGTGGAGATTTAACAAATATGGTTTTAGACCGTTACCCAGAATTATCTGCAGGTATTAAAGGTTTAAGTGAAGAAACAACAACTGGTGTTCACAGACTTTACGAGCGTGTAAAAAATGGAACATTAACAATGCCAGCAATTAACGTAAACGATTCTGTAACAAAATCGAAATTCGATAATAAATACGGTTGTAAAGAATCTGCAGTAGATGCAATTCGTCGTGCAACAGATATTATGTTAGCAGGAAAACGTGTAACCGTTTGTGGTTATGGTGATGTTGGTAAAGGTACAGCTGCCTCTTTTAAAGGTGCAGGAAGTATTGTTACTGTAACAGAAATCGATCCTATTTGTGCACTACAAGCTGCAATGGACGGTTTTGAAGTTAAAAAATTAGAAACTGTAGTTGGAAATAGTGATATCATTATTACTACAACAGGAAACAAAGATATTGTACGTGCTGAGCATTTTGAAGCAATGAAAGACAAAGTAATAGTTGCTAACATTGGGCATTTCGATAACGAAATCCAAGTAGGTTGGTTAAACGAAAAGCATGGTCATACTAAAGATACTATCAAGCCTCAGGTTGACAAATACAACATTAACGGAAAAGATATTATCCTACTTGCCGAAGGTCGTTTAGTAAACTTAGGTTGCGCAACAGGACACCCTAGTTTTGTAATGAGTAACTCATTTACAAACCAAACTTTAGCACAAATAGAACTTTGGAAAAACAGTGCAGCATACAAAAATGATGTATACATGTTACCAAAGTATTTAGACGAAAAAGTAGCAAAATTACACTTAGAAAAAATTGGTGTTGAGTTAACAGAACTTGCAGAATACCAAGCAGATTATATTGGCGTAAAGGTTGAAGGACCATACAAGCCAGAACATTACAGATACTAGTAAAAAATGTCATTGCGAGACGCTTTTTAGCGACGTAGCAATCTCATTCTTTAAAATTATATTTAAATCCCAAGCATTCGTGTTTGGGATTTTTTTTATTTGGGCAATTTGCTTTTGGCAGAAAAACCAAAAGCAACCACGCTTTCCGCTATATCTTTTTTAAGAAAAATAAAAAAGGATGCCGCATCAATCGTTATTGCGATCTCACTAACAATTGTCATTTTAAGAAGGAGAGTTCTAGTAATCTCTTTTTTTAACCTCAAAAATGTACTTCGTTTATTTTAGTACAAACCATCCGAGTTTTATTTTACAACAAAACTCACCTTCCTTTAACTAAATGAAGAAGCGCTTACTCAACTATTGTCTTATTATAATTTACTAACTTCACAACCTTAAACAACAATTTTATGAGTCTTAACAAAGTAAAAAGCGCGCTTAACAACTTAGAATCACATATCGAAAATCACAATGTATCTAACCCAAAAGTCTCTAAAACTAATGTTGCATGGCATTTAGACCACAGTCTAAAGGTTATTAATAATGTTTGTATTGCTCTACAAAAATCAGATCCAAGTTTATATAAAAACAATTTTAGTTTTTTAGGGAAAGTATTCTTTACACTTGGTTTTTTTCCAAGAGGAAAAGCAAAAGCACCAAAACATGTTAAACCACCAGAGGTTATTTTAAAAGAGGACCTTATTTCGCAAATGCAACAAGCTAAAACTAATGTTGACACTATTGCTAGTCTAGATAAAAATGCTTTTTTTAAACACCCACTTTTTGGAGATGTTAATACTACAAGAATTTATCGCTTTTTAGCACTACATACTAATCATCATTTAAAGATTATTGAGGATATTTTGAAGTAGTAGAAATAATCTTAATTCTATTTAGTTAATATACTCTCGATGAAGCTTACTAAAAAAAACTTATTTGACATAGACCCATAAAACTGAAATACTTTGGGATTTAGATCAACATTTAGATATTCTACTAAATACGTGTTTGTTGTTTTATGCAGAAGCATTTGCTTTTCTTTAACAGATTTAACATCGGCTAATTCTATTTTTTTGCATCCAAAATACTTAAATATATATAAAAAATTATCATCAACAAAAACTGTTTTAAATCGAAATATAATTCGGAATACTAGCCAGAAAAAAGCTAAACCTATTAAAAGCAATACAAAATCCTTATCATTAGAATTGAGATACTGAAAGAGAAATTTCACAAACAAAAGAAAAAAAAGAGCATCTATAAAAACTGGAGCAATCCAATAAATGGAACTTGATATTCGTTTCTTTTTCATAAACCGAATATAAACAAAAAACGCCTTTCCATTTGGAAAGGCGTTTTTAATATCTAAAAGAAAATTATTTCTAAGCTTCGAAAGGCTCAATAGATACATAAGATCTATTGTTTCTTTTCTTTGTAAATTTTACAAGACCATCTACATATGCATGTAAAGTATGATCTTTTCCTTGGTATACGTTTTCACCTGGGTGATGCGTGTTACCACGTTGTCTTAATATGATATTTCCAGCAATAGCAGCTTGTCCACCAAATATCTTAACGCCTAAACGTTTTGATTCTGATTCTCTACCATTCTTCGAACTACCAACTCCTTTTTTATGAGCCATTGTCTTAAGGTTTTATAGTGTTAATAATTAGCTTAATGCTGCAATTAAATCTGCTTTCTTCATTGAAGAAATACCTTCAATACCTTTAGTTTTTGCAAGTTCTCTTAACTCAGCAACTGTATTTTTGCTTAGGTCTTGAGCTGCTTCTACTTCTGGTTCAGCTTTTTTAGTTTCTTTTTTTGGAGCAGCCTTTTTTGCTGGCTTAGCTCCTGAAGCTACAATGCTCTCAATAACGATTTCAGTTAAGGCTTGTCTGTGACCGTTTTTAACACGGTAACCTTTTCTTCTTTTCTTTTTGAAAACAATAACTTTGTCACCTTGAAGGTGCTTTAAGATTTTCGCACTTACTTGTGCTCCATCTATAGCTGGGGCGCCTAAAGTAATATTGTCACCATCTGCAATCAAAAGAACATTATCGAAAGACATAGTCTCTCCTTCTTCTGATGCTAAACGGTTAACAAAAACTTTTTGGTCTTTTTCAATTTTAAATTGATGCCCTGCTATCTCTACAATTGCGTACATTAGCGTAACGTTTTTATTAATTTGTTATTAAATACATCTACTTTCTTCTCAGAAAGCGGATGCAAATATACTCCTAATAAATTAATTTACAAACGTTTTCATCTAATGATTACTAATATTTTAACCACATTTCCTCCGTTTTTTAACAAGGTGTATTCTTTAATAGAAATGTTGTCATTTTAAAAGTAATATTTAACTGTTGATTTTTTATCTATTTAAAGAGTTCTTTAAGCCTGTCTAGATGTTTCATTTTTAAACAAGTATTAATTTCAATACTAACCAGTTTTATCCATATTCCATCTAAAAAGCAATAATTAACATCAAAGTTGAAAACTTTAAAAAACAGATAATTGAGTGTTAATTTTTTAACATATTATTTACTTTATATTTAACTATTAGTAATTTTGTAGATAACTTGTAACAAATTATCTAAGTTATAGACCTATAAATCAATTAACATTAAACAACTCAAAATGAAAAAAAGTTTATTCTCGTTAGCAGCTTTGCTATTGGCTGGATTTGCAGCTAATGCGCAAGAAGTTAAATTTGAAGAGTACGATTTAAGTAACGGCATGCACGTTATTTTACATCAAGACAACACAGCTCCTGTTGTTACAACTTCAGTAATGTATCATGTTGGTGCAAAAGATGAACAACCAGACCGTACAGGTATGGCTCACTTTTTCGAACACCTTTTATTCGAAGGTACAGAAAATATCGAGCGTGGTGAATGGTTTAAAATTGTAACTTCTAATGGAGGAAGCAACAATGCCAATACTACAGATGATAGAACATATTACTACGAAGTGTTTCCTTCTAATAGTTTAGAATTAGGGTTATGGATGGAGTCTGAACGTTTAATGCATCCAATCATTAATCAAATTGGTGTAGACACACAAAATGAAGTTGTTAAAGAGGAAAAGCGTCTACGTGTTGATAATGCTCCATATGGTAAGTTTATTGAAAAAATAAAACTTAACATCTTTAAAAAACACCCTTACAAAGGAACAACTATTGGTAAAATGAAGCATTTAGATGCTGCATCTTTAGAAGAGTTTCAAGCTTTCAACAAAAAATTCTATGTACCAAATAATGCCGTTTTAGTTGTTGCTGGCGATATAGATGTTGCTTCAACAAAGAAAATGATTGAAGATTATTTTGGGCCTATTCCAAGAGGAGAAGATATTGTTAGAAATTTCCCAAAAGAAGATCCTATTACAGAAACTATTAAAGCTAAAGCTTACGATTCTAATATTCAGATTCCAGCAATTATGGCTGCTTACAGAACTCCTGCAATGACAGAGAGAGATGCTTATGTTTTAGATATGCTATCTAGCTATTTAAGTTCTGGTAAAACTTCAAAATTATATAAAAAACTTGTTGACGATGAAAAGAAGGCGCTTCAAGTTGGTGCTTTTAGCCAAAGTCAAGAAGATTACGGAACGTATATTTTATTTGGATTACCATTAGGAGATAATTCTTTAGAAAGCTTATTAGCTGGAATAGATGAAGAATTGGTAAAGGTTCAGAACGAATTAATGTCTGAAAGAGATTACCAAAAACTTCAAAATAAATTTGAAAACGATTTTGTAAACTCTAACTCTAGCGTGTCTGGTATTGCAAATTCTTTAGCACGTTACTATATGTTATATGACGATGTAAATTTAATTAATAACGAAATTAATATTTACAGATCTATTACTAGAGAAGAAATACAAGCGGCTGCAAAAAAATACTTAAACCCAAATCAACGTGTGGTTTTAGAGTATTTACCAGAAGTTAAAGAAGATAACTAGAAAACATATAAATGAAACTTTCATAATTTTAAAAATAAAAGTAACGTTTGACAAATTTCAAAAAACAAAGAAGACAAATGAAAACAAAAATAACAGCAATTATAGCACTGTTTTTACTATCCTTTTCGGCTACTGCTCAAATAGATAGATCTGTGCAACCAAAACCAGGTCCAGCTCCAGCAATTACTTTAGAGGTTCCTGGTGAGTTTGAACTTAAAAACGGACTTAAAGTCTTAGTGGTAGAAAACCACAAGTTACCAAGAGTATCTTACTCTTTAAACATAGACAACCAACCTCAAGTTGAAGGCAATATCGCAGGTGTTTCTGGCATACTAGGAGCAATGTTAGGTAACGGAACAACTTCTATTTCCAAAGATGCATTTAATGAAGAAATCGATTTTCTTGGTGCAAGATTAGGATTTGGATCAAGTAGCGCATCTGGTAGTTCTTTAACTAAATATTCTGAAAGGATATTAGAATTAATGGCTGATGCAGCAATGAATCCGTTATTAACTGAAGAAGAGTTTCAAAAGGAAAAAGACAAAGCAATTGAAGGTTTAAAATCTAGCGAAAAAAGTGTAGATGCTGTTGCATCTCGAGTTGGCGGAGCATTATCTTATGGTAAAAAACATCCTTATGGAGAGTTTATTACAGAAGAGTCTCTAAACAATATTACACTTGATAATGTACGCGCTTTTTACCAACAAAACTTCAACTCAAACAACGCTTATTTAGTAATTGTTGGTGATGTAGATTTTAATACCGTTGAAAAACAAGTAAAAAAATATTTCAAAAAATGGGATGAAGGAATCGATGTTACTAAAAACATTCCAGAACCATACAAAAACGTAAACGCAACAGAAATTAACTTTATAGATATGCCAAATGCTGTGCAATCTAACATTTCTGTTTCAAGTAATGTAAAATTAAAAATGGGTGATCCAGATTATCATACTGTTTTAATTGCAAACAAAATTTTAGGTGGTGGTTTTAACTCTTACTTAAACATGAATTTACGTGAAGCTCATGGTTATACTTATGGTGCGCGTTCTAGCGTTGGTAATGATCGTTATGGCGCTTCTCGTTTTACAGCAGGTGCTCAAGTAAGAAATGCGGTTACAGATAGCGCAATAGTAGAATCTTTAAAAGAAATTAAAAGAATTAAAACTGAAAAAGTTTCTGCTGAAGATTTAAGAAATGCTAAAGCAAAATACGTTGGTGATTTTGTATTGGCTTTAGAGCAACCTTCAACAGTTGCTAGATATGCCTTAAATATTAAGTTGAATGATTTACCAAAGGACTTTTACAAAACGTATTTAACAAAAATTAATGCTGTTACTGCAGACGATGTACAACGTATTGCTAACAAATATTTTACAGAAGACAACGCTAGAGTAATTGTTGTTGGAAAAGGTAGCGAAGTAGTTTCTAACTTAGAAAAAACAGGATTACCTATTAAATATTTTGATGCTTTTGCAACAGAAGTTACTAAGCCTGTATTTACTAAACCAGTTCCAACTGGAGTTACAGCTCAAACAGTTATAGATGCTTATTTAAAAGCTATTGGTGGAAAAGATAAAGCGACAACAGTTAAATCTACTTTTATTACAGCTAGTATTAGTGGCTTAGCTCCTTTCCCGTTAAAAGCTGAATTAAAAGCGATGCTACCAAATATGCAATCTATGGAAATGAGTGCAGAAAACATGGGAACTTTAATGAAGCAAAAGTGGGATGGAACTAAAGGTTATATGGAACAGCAAGGTCAAAAGAAAGATTTATCTGAAAAAGAAATTGCAGATAAAAAGACTGACAATCCTATATTCCCAGAATTGTTTTTGAAAGCAGATCAATTAACGCTAGAAAGTATTGTTGGTTTTGAAGGTAAAGACAATTACAAAGTTAAAGTAACTAAAAATGGTGAAGATTCATTTAGATATTATGGAGTTGATTCAGGTTTGCTAAACAAAACCGAATCGTCAAAAGAATCTCAAGGTCAACAAATATCTTCAATTGTAGTGCTTTCTGACTATAAAGACGTAAACGGACTTATGTTTCCTCATAAAATGGACATAACTACTGGACCGCAAAAAATTCCTATGGTAATTTCAAGCGTTAAAGTAAACGAAGGTGTTACTGATGCCGATTTTAATTAAAGAAGTTTTTTAGAAAATACATTAAAATCTGAAGTCGAAAGGCTTCAGATTTTTTTTTGCTTCTTATTAGCCAAATACACTCCAATTAATATAACAGCAGAAGCCACCATTTGTAAAACACTAAAAGATTCTCCATCTAGCAATCCCCAAATTAAAGCTACAATTGGCATAATATAAGTTACTGAGGACGCAAACACAGGTGTAGACATTTGAACCAGTTTAAAAAACAACACCTTAGCAATAGCAGTTCCAAATAAAGACAAAATAGCAACGTATAAAATCGACATCCTAAACTCTGGTTTACTAAACGCTTCCGCAGAAAAGAAGTTTGTAAAAATTAACACTAACAAACCAGGAATAACAATAGGCACATAATTTCCAACAGCAATAGTTAATGGCTTTACGTCTTGTAAATAACGTTTTATAATATTTACGTTAGCAGCATACATTAATGTTGAAGCAATTATAAAACCAGCAAACAAATAATTTTGATCTGGATTTAACTCAGCACCTTTTAATATTAATAAAGCAGTACCAATAAAACCTATAACTACTCCTAGAATTTGTCTTTTGGTAGAGGTTATTTTAAAAATGGCCAATCCCATTAAAACTGTATTTAATGGTACTAAAGAATTTAATACAGAAACCACTGCACTATCAATTTCGGTTTCGGCAATTGCAAAAAAGAAAGCAGGAATAAAAGAGCCTAAGAAACCAGAAACTACAATCCATTTCCAATCGTCTTTTTTAATGGTTTTTATAGTTTTAAATCCTGCGGCAAATAAAAACAAACCTGTTAACACGGTTCGTAAAGCTCCTAATTGATAAGGATCTAGACCAATTAACGCCTTTTTAATAAGTATAAAACTTGTTCCCCAAATTATAGATAAGATAATGAGGTAAGTCCATTTAGATCCTTTCATTTACGTAATACGTTGATTAGCTTGTACAAAAATGAAAAATTTAACGCAATAAACAGATATATTTGTTAATTTTGTAATTAATAACAAAAATCGATAATCATGAAAAACTTAAAAAATATATTAGCAATCGCTATTATTACCATTGCAGCGTTTAGTTGTAAAAATGAAACACAACCAGAAGTTAAAACTGTTGAAACTGCTGAAACAGTAGTTAAAGCGGTAAAATCTGAATTAGATCCAAATGCTACTTATGCAAAAGCAGAGTTTAAAATTGAGGGTATGACTTGTGCAATGGGTTGTGCAAAAACGATTGAGAAGAAAATGGCTAAAATGGAAGGTGTAAAGTCTGCAACTGTAGATTTTGACAGACAATTAGCAATGGTAGAATACGACGAAGCAAAAGTAACACCAGCAAGCTTAGAAAGTACTGTAACAAGTGTTGCAGATACTTACAAAGTAAAAGACATGAATACTGTTGAAGCTTTCTCTACAGCAAAAAAAGAATGCACAATGAAATGCAAAGCAGACTGTACTAAAAAAGATTGTAAAGACTGTGCAGTAAAAACTGCTGAATGCAAGAAGAAATGTGCTAGCAAAACAGCAGAAGAAAAAATGGCTTGTGCTAAAGATTGTAAAAAAGCTTGTTGTGCTAAAGAAGCTAAGGCATAGTTTTTAACGCTTATAAATTTTAAAAGCTTCAACATAAAGTTGAAGCTTTTTTTTTGGAATAAAAACACCTTTTACCTAAAGAATGACTTAATAATATGTTTATATTTAGACACACACTACTCGTTGTTGCTAATTTAAAAAACCTTTAATGAGAAAAATACTAATAACTGGAGGCTTTGGAAAAATAGCAAAACATTTTGTTCAAAATTTCAAACATAAATATGAAATAACCGTTGCAGATATTGTAACAGGAAATGAAATATATACAGATAAAGTTCGAATTGAGAAAGCAAATTTAATGGACCTTTCAGCTTGCTCAAAACTATGTGAAGGAATTGATACCGTAATCCATTTAGCTGGAATAGTCGACCCAATTTCAGAATCAGATGAGATCCTGGGTACTAATATAAAAACAACTCAAAATATATTTAAAGCAGCCATAAAAGCAAAATGCAAAAGATTGATTTTTGCAAGTAGTGCGCAAACTATCGAAAGTTATCCCATAGACATTCAAGTAAACAAAGATATGCTCGTAAAACCAAAGAACATTTACGGAGTCTCAAAATGTTTCGGAGAAGCTTTAGCTGCCTATCATGCATATAATAATGGGATTTCTGCTATTTGTTTACGAATTGGAGCCTACGAATTCCCAAAAGACTTTACAGAAATGAACGCGAGAGATTTAAGTGCTTTTCTAGATCCTGATGACTTTAATCAATTATTAATTGGATGCATTGAAACAGAAAACATACAATATGAAGTTCTAAATGCTATTTCAGATAATAGATACAAACGATTAGACATAACGGAATCTAAAGAAAAAGTTGGATATCGACCAAAAAAAGATGCTTTTGAGTTATTTAAATTGACAAAAGAATAAAAAATGAGTACTCTCTTTTAAAAATGATAAAAAGCATCCTCTAAATGCTCGATTTTAAACTGCTTGCCCTCTTTTACAATAGCAATAATATCGAAGCGTACTTCTACATCTAATTTGTTTACGGTTACAAACTCATCTGCCGCATTTACCAAACGTTGAATTTGTTTTGGTTTTAAAAAATCTTGAGGATTACCAAATTCTATTGTTGAGCGCGTTTTTACCTCAACAATAGCTAATGTATCTTTTATTTTCGCAATAATATCAACTTCGGCTTTCTGGAATGTATAGTTTCTTTCTAAAATTTTGTAGCCTTTTTTCAACAAGAAATCTACAGCAAGTTGCTCTCCTTTTTTTCCTAATTCGTTATGTTGTGCCATAATTCCTGCGCAGGCAGGAATCTCATCCTACTAACTAAAATTTTATTTATTTATATTCTTCGCTATACTATAAATGACAGCAATCTATTGTTCAAACTTAATTGTTGTCTTTTCTTTTTTTACATTCAATTCAATTGTTCTACCCATAATCATAGCTCGATTATCATCCTCATGTCCTGCTGGCATATTAAAAGCTATTGGAAAATTATAATCTGCTAAAGCATCTAAAATAAGTTGCTCTATACTTGTTCCCCAAAGCGTGGTGTTTTTTCTCATTCTACTCATATCTCCAACAATAACACCTTTACAGTTATCGAAGTAACCAGCACGTTTCATACTTTGCAACATGCGATCGATATGATATTTATACTCACCTATTTCTTCAATAAATAAAATTTTTCCGCTAACATCAATACTTGTATTAGAACCCAACATGGTATGTAAAATAGTCAAGTTTCCGCCAACTAATTGACCAGACGCTATCCCTTGTCTATTATAATCTGAACCTTTTAAAGTGTAGCTAATAGGCTTACCAAAAATTGCAGCTTTAAAAGCGTCTATACTTTCTTTAATTTCAGTTAAATCTTCAGGTAAACTCACGCACATAATGCCATGAATACTTTCTACTCCTTTAGTATGAATCTGGTTATGCAAAGCTGTAATATCACTATAACCAATAACCCATTTTGGTTGTTCTAAAAATTTAGAATAATCTAATTTATCAAGAATTCTAACCGTTCCATAACCTCCTCTTGCACTCCAAATAGCTTTAATACTTGGGTTATCTAATGCTTCTTGAAAATCTTCGCAACGCTCCTGGTCTGTCCCAGCAAAATGGTCATCACTACTAAAAACGTGTTTACCAACAACAACCTTTAATTGCCAGCTTTCTAATAGTTTTTTTGCTCGCGCAACTTCATCTGCTCTGTTTTTTAAAACACCAGATGGTGCAACAATAGAAACAGTATCTCCTGCTTTTAAATAAGGTGGTTGTATCAATTTTGAAGGTGTTTTAATGATTGTATTATCTTGAGCTGAAGCATTAATGTTTCCGAAGAAAAATAACACGGTAATAATTAATATTTTTTTTATCATAATGTAAATGTAACCGATATTTTACAAAAATAAAATGAAGTATTTATTAAAAAAAGAAAAAGCATTAGCCACCTAATATTAAATAAGAGTAATGTTTCACCACTTTTCTACTCAAATCTATTAAAAAAACACTCCTTTTTATCAAATCCAAGGTGAAGAATTCAGTTTTAAAAAAGGTAATGATTATTTTTGTTGTTAAATTACAAGAATTCATGTCGAAAGATCCTAAAAGATATACAATTACTGCTGCTTTACCATACACCAATGGACCAATACATATAGGCCATTTAGCGGGTGTTTATGTGCCTGCAGATATTTACGCGAGATACAAACGTTTAACTGGAAACGATGTTGCTTTTATTTGTGGAAGCGATGAGCATGGTGTGCCAATTACTATTAAAGCAAAAAAAGAAGGTGTTACACCTCAAGAAATTGTAGATAGATATCACGCTATTATTAAGCAATCTTTTTTAGACTTCGGTATTACTTTCGATAACTATTCGCGTACTTCGTCTAAAATTCACCATGATACTGCATCAGAGTTTTTTATGACGCTTTATAATAAAAATGAATTTGTAGAAGAAGTTTCTGAACAATTATACGATGCTGAAGCAAACCAATTTCTAGCAGATAGGTTTGTAGTTGGTACTTGCCCTAAATGTGGAAACGAAGAAAGCTATGGAGACCAATGTGAAAAATGTGGAACGAGCCATAATGCTACAGATTTAATAAACCCTAAATCTGCAATAACAGGAAATGTTCCATCTTTAAAAGCAACAAAACACTGGTTTTTACCATTAAATAAACATGAAGCTTTTTTAAAAGAATGGATTCTTGAAGGCCACAAAAAAGATTGGAAAGCCAACGTTTACGGTCAATGTAAATCTTGGCTAGACGATGGTTTAAGACCAAGAGCAGTAACACGCGATCTTGATTGGGGAATTCCCGTTCCTGTTCCAGGAGGAGAAGGCAAAGTACTATACGTTTGGTTCGATGCTCCAATTGGCTATATTTCTGCAACCAAAGAATGGGCTGCAAGAGAAGGTAAAGATTGGGAACCGTATTGGAAAGATGAAGACACCAAATTAGTGCACTTTATTGGTAAAGATAATATTGTATTTCACTGTATTATTTTTCCAGCAATGCTTAAAGCAGAAGGCTCTTATATATTACCGGACAATGTACCAGCAAACGAGTTTTTAAACTTAGAAGGCAATAAATTGTCAACGTCTAAAAACTGGGCTGTTTGGTTACCAGACTATTTACTAGATTTCCCAAATCAACAAGATGTATTGCGTTATGCATTAACAGCAAATGCACCTGAAACAAAGGATAACGATTTTACTTGGAAAGATTTTCAAGCTAGAAACAATAATGAATTAGTTGCCATTTTTGGAAACTTTATTAATCGTGTAGTTGTTTTAACTAATAAATATTACGATGGTATTGTTCCAACTCCAAGTGAATTCTCTACTATAGATGAAGAAACGCTAGCAACAATTAAAGCTTTTCCAAGTGTTATAGAAAGTTCTTTAGAACGTTACCGTTTTAGAGAAGCCTCTCAAGAATTAATGAATTTAGCTAGACTTGGAAACAAGTATTTAGCAGACGAAGAGCCTTGGAAATTAATAAAAACAGACGAAGCTCGTACAAAAACAATTATGTATGTTGCTTTACAAATAGCATCGGCATTATCAACTTTATGCGAACCGTTTTTACCATTCACATCTACTAAATTAAAAAATATTTTAAATAGTAATGAGAACAAATGGGAAGACATTTCAACTAAAGAAATATTAATTTCTGCTGGACACCAAATAGGAAAAGGCGAATTATTATTCTCTAAAATTGAAGACACCGAAATACAAGCACAATTAGATAAGCTAGAAGCTAGTAAAAAAGCAAACGAAGCAGCGAATAAAGTAGTAGAACCTCAAAAAGACACTATTGCTTTCGACGATTTCACAAAGCTAGACTTAAGAGTTGGTACAATTCTAGAAGCTGAAAAAATGCCAAAAGCTAAAAAACTTTTAGTATTAAAGGTAGACACAGGAATAGATATTAGAACCATTGTTTCTGGAATAGCAGAAAGCTTTACAGCCGAAGAAGTTGTTGGTAAAAAAGTAACTGTTTTGGTTAATTTAGCACCAAGAGCTTTACGTGGTGTAGAAAGTGAAGGTATGATTTTAATGACTGAAAACGCAGACGGGAAATTAGTATTCGTAAATCCAGATGATGCAAATGCTTCTAATGGACTACCAATAAGTTAAAACACTAGATTAAACATAACTACCTGATTAATCGCTTAGTTAAATATTTATTAATTGAGATTATATTAATATTATTCAATTTTATTGACTGTACATTTGTTTTATAAAATTAAAAACTAAACCATGAAAAAAATAATACTATTACTATTCACTGCTACATTCTTATTGTCTTGTGGTAGTTCTAAAGTTGTGAGACAATCTCAAAAAACCATTAAAGGTCAATGGCTTTTAAATAGCATTTCTTATAGCGAATCTGGCAACTATAATGTTATGTTACTTAACGATGCTTCTAAAGAGTGTTTTGAAGGTAGTACTTGGTCTTTTATCCCAAATAACAACACTGGTATTTATACTATAAATAACCAAAACTGTACAACTGGCGAAAGAAACTTTGTATTTACAATACAGCAAATTGACGAACAAACTGGTTTGTATGACTTTTTATTAAAGCCTACCGATGCTAAAAATAAATCTGTAACCAACCAAGGTTTTAGATTAAAACTAGCGCAATTATCTGAGTTTGATATGCAATGGCAACAAACTGTATCTGTAGATGGAAAACCATTTACAATTAGTATGAATTTTTCTAAACAATAATAATCATGAATTTAACTATAAAAAAAATAACAAGTATAGCATTAACTTTAATGTTAGCAATTACATTAACTAACTGTAGTGCTACAAAAAATGCAAATAACAAACAAAAAGGAGGCGTTATTGGCGCAGCTGGTGGAGCCATTTTAGGAGCTATTATTGGTAACAATGTTGGTAAAGGTGGTAACGGAGAATTAGGAGCTGTTATTGGCGGTGTTATTGGTGGTGGTGCTGGTGTTCTTATTGGAAACAAAATGGACAAGCAAGCAGAGAAAATTGAAAACGAAATTCCTGGCGCAAAAGTAGAGCGTATAGAAGATAAAATTGTAGTAACTTTTGACGAAGACAGTGGTGTATATTTTGATACAGCAAAATATAACGTTAATACTGCATCTCAAGCGACTTTAAATAAATTAGTAACTATTTTTAAAGAATATCCAGATACAAACATATTAGTAGTAGGCCATACAGATAGTGTTGGTAGCGAAGAAAACAACATGACGCTTTCTAAAAACAGAGCCAATGCTGTAACAAATTTTATTATTAGCAACGGTATAAGTAATGGTAGATTAACAACAAACTGGTTTGGAGAATTACAACCAACTCACGATAATACTACAGCAGAAGGACGCTCTAAAAACAGACGTGTAAACATTGCTATTTTACCAAATGACAAAATGATTGAGGACGCTAAGAACGAGTCTGGAGAAAACTAAAATTCTTTTGTCTTTTTCTTCGGAATAAACCCAAGATTAAATATATTACAAGACCTTATTTTACTTAAAAAGATAAGGTCTTTTTTATGCTTTTAAAATATATACTATCCCATACTAGCTTACCTGAGTCTTCAGTTAAGAACACTATTAAATTACTTAACGAAGACTGTACAATTCCTTTTATTTCTCGTTATAGAAAAGAAGCTACAGGCAATTTAGACGAAGTTCAAATTGGAGATATTGTAAATAATAATTACATCCAAAATAACAGAAAGTTCCGTAATAATAGTATAATTAATCAAAAACAAACATTTTTATTAATTTAGTAACAAGGGTGTTATTTGAAGTGGAAAAGTGATTTATATTTTCAAATTATTAAAGTAATAATGGACTTATAGTTAAACGATTAAAAAATCATTCAATTCCAATATAAATTCGTAAACCGAAACTAAAAACTAAAATTAATTACGGTAAATTTAGTTTTATTCTTTAAAAATGTTTAATTTTCATCTACTAACAAACACAATTAAACTTATGAAAAAAACTACTTCTTTAAAATTATCCAAAAAACTTGTAAAATACGGTGCTTTAACTGCTGCTATTGTTGGTGTTAATGACATTAACGGACAGTCTGTAATCTATAACGATATTACCGATTTTACTGGTGGGAGTGGAGATACTTTTCTTATTGACATTGATAATAATGGTACTGATGACTTTAATATTAATCATAATGGGTCAAACTTATTTATTACCCCATTAACAGCTAGTAATGATGTTTTAGGTAGTGGTGGAGCTACTTATGCTTATCCATTTGCACTTACTAATGGTACAGCTATCTCTAGTGGTGCTACTGCCTGGTTTAATAATGGTTTTGCTGGTGGTTTTCAATCCTTAAACTATAGTTCTGGTAGTATTGGTAACTGGGATAATACAACTGATGGTTACTTAGGATTAAGATTTAACATTAGTGGTAGTACTCATTATGGTTGGGTACGACTTGATGTTGATGGTACTGGTAACGTATGGACTGTAAAAGATTTAGCATATAGCGATACTGCTAATACAGCACTTAATGCAGGGCAACAAACATTATCTGTAGAGACTCTTGCTTTAGACGAAATTAAAATTGTAGCTCTAGACAAGAGTATAGGATTATATAATTTACCAGAAGCTACTAATTATAGATTAGTTAATATGGAAGGTAAACAAGTTCTAGATGGTACAACTACAGGTTCTAGTTTTGTTGTTGAAGCAAATGCTACAGCTACTGGTCTTTACATTTTAGAATTAACTAATACTAAATCAGTAATTAGAAAGAAAATTGTGCTTTAATTAAAGCACAATTTTCTAAATAATTTAAAAAGCGTTTACACTAGTAAACGCTTTTTTTGTTTTAACTCTTATTTCTATACAATGTTTTATCAACACAAGATTCCATATGTTCTTCATTCATTGCCTTACCAATAAATGAAATCACTTTTTTCACTGTAGTACTGGTGTTATTTAATGCCTCTTTATAATCTACATAAATTAATTCTACACTTGGCTCTTTATCTTTCCAGTGTTCTACTTGTTTTAAGTGTTTTTTATACGTTTCAAATAATTTTACAGGAAAGGTATCTACATCTTTACCTATCATTTTTTGTTGAGATTTAAGTACTTCATTTAAATCTCTATTCATAAAAATAACTTTATAACGATATTTTGGGTCTAGAAATTTAAGTAACGGAGCCACAACTTTAAGTGATTTGTTTTGTGCTTTATCTAACCAACTATTGTCTCTGTGTAAAGTCTTTACAGGTTCAAATTCTAAATATCCCTTTGGGTTAGACTTATCTGCTTTACGATTAGAATCTGTTAAAACTTCAAGTCCGCCTTTATCCAGCATTTGCATCATTAATGAAGTTCCAGATCTTGGTAATCCAGAAACAATTACTATTTGATCTTTTCTGTATTTAAAATTACTTTTATCTTTAAACACAATAGGGTTTTCTAGTGCCTCATTAATGTTTTCAATAGCTTTTTCTGCTCTATGGTGAGTTTTTGGTTTTAATGCTGCTGCTGTTTCGTATGCTTTTTTTGCATTCTCTTTGTCTCCTAATTTCTCAAGAGCTTCTCCAAGCGTATAATGTGCTTCAGGGAAATATTTAATAAGCTCAATGGCTGTGAGTGCATGTTCTGCAGCTTCTTCAAATTGATTCGTTCTAATTAAAGTTACAGCTAATGCTTGGTGATATTTAGCGCTATCAATTTCAAATTTTAACGCATTTTCAAAGGCTTCTTTGGCATTTTCAAAATGGTCTAATCGCATATGGATTTTACCTATTTGAAACCAAACTTCACCATTTGGCTTTTTGTTTTTTGCTTTTGTTAGCAGCTCTAATGCTTTAGCTACTTTATTTTTGCTTAATAAAATTTTTGCTTCAGAGAAATAGGTGTTAATTTTAAATTTTTTATCGCGTGTTCTTAACTCATTAAGATAGCTTTCGGCCTTATCAAATTCTTGCTCTTCTAAGCTAATTGATAATAAATCCATAAAGTATGGAATAACATCAACAGGTTCTTTTTCTTGAATAAGCTCTAATAATATAGGCTTCGCATTTTTATAATCTTTTTTACCTTGATAAACACGTGCTAAATTATGTTTTAAGTCACATTTAGTTTTTAAAATTGAGACTTCTATTTTTTCATCTGGAGCCTCAATATATCCTAAATCAATTAACTGTTGCATTGCTTCTTGATCATTTAATTGATCGTTTTTCTCATGCTTAGAGTTTTCTCCAAAATCACCTTCTATGGTTTCCCAACTATCAATAAATTTAGGAGGTTTTACATCCTCAAAAATATCTAATGCAATTTTACCATCCATATCTTTACCTACAGGAAGATCAAACATATGCAAAATAGTAGGAGTAACATCTACCAACCCTAATCCAAAAACCTTTTCGTTCTTTTTAATATTTGGACCAGCTGCAACAAACATTCCAAATTGTCGATGCTCTAAAGCAGGTGCTGCCTGATATTTTGGCATTTTAAGAATGCGCTTATTTCCAGACTCATAACCATGGTCAGACATTACAATAACAGTGGTATCATTGTCTACCAAATCTAACATTCTGCCTAACATCATATCTTGAAAACGATAAGCACTAAATATACAATCATTATATATTTCGAATAAATCTTGAGGAATTGATGGTAATTTAGGTGGATGAAATTTCATAAACGCATGACAAAAATGATCTATAAAATCATAATATACAGCCATAAAATCCCATTCTGTGGTGCGCATTAAATTTGTGGCCGCATTATGTAATGACACGTTCTCTGCCATAACTTTAGCAAACGTTTGTAATCCTTGATCTTTTTCTTGATCAATTTTTCCTGCCTTTGGGATAAATGGTAATATATGAGCTTCAGTTATTTCTGAAGGATGCACGCGTAAATCATGTAAGTCTTTAACTAAATCATTTGGGTGAATTGTACCTTCAACAATTGGATTTTTGAGGTTTGGGTTTATGTTTACTTTTTGAAACTTATCTGTTACAACAACCCCATTTATAGGTTCTGCGGGAAAACTTGGCCACCAACCTACGAGATTACTCTTTAAACCTTGATTGTGGAAAATATTCCATAATGCTCTAGACTTTCGTGAAGATGCGGTTACAGGTCTTATTCCTTTTAAATCAGGCGCTAGCTCTAAAAAGCCCAAAACACCATGCTTATCTGGTGTTTTTCCTGTAGCGACTGTAGACCATAACATAGGAGAATATGGCGGATTCATGGTAGCCATGTTGCCATAAACACCTTTATCAATTAACTTCTTTAAAGCTGGCATTTGTCCCTTTGCTAATAAAGGACCTATAATTTTCCAATCGGCAGCATCCCAACCTAATAAGAGTACCTTATTCTTCTTTTTCATTCTCTCTTTTTAATTTTGCTTCTTTTTTCACTTTACGCCATGCTCTCAATCCTAGGTCACCTATAGCAAAAAGACCAAGTGATCCTAATTCGGTAACCTCGATAGGCTGTTTTTTCAATTTTTCACTCATATCTTTTGTATTGGCAAGCATAAAAATAGAATAACTACTTTTACCCTTCAATTTTTAAAACCTTAAGAATTTCAATTATACTATCATACCTGCTGCTACAGTTTCGTTAGTGGTATCATCTATAAGAATAATACTTCCTGTTATTCTATTTTCTCTGTAAGAATCAACCATAAGTGGCTTTGTTGTTCTTATTTTAACTTTAGAAATATCATTCATTTTTAACTCTTTATTTTCACTATTACGCTCTAAACTGTTAACGTCTATTTTATAAATAACCTCTTTAATTATTGCTTTTTGAGTATTGGATGTATGTTTTATAGTATACTTAGTTCTTGGCTTTGCAACACTATTATTTAACCAACAAAGCATTACTTCCAAATCTTGTAAAGCTTCTGGTTTATTATTGGAACGAACAATCATATCTCCTCTACTTACATCTATATCATCATCTAATGTTATTGATACTGACATAGGAGCAAAAGCTTCTTTAATAGTCTTATCTATAGTGTTTATTGATTTAATTTTTGATGTAAATCCTGATGGCATTATCGTGACCTCATCACCTATTCTAAGTACTCCACTTGCAATTCTTCCAGCATAGCCACGATAATCTCTAAATTCACTTCTTTGTGGTCTTAGAACTGTTTGCACAGGAAAGCGCGCATCTACCTTATTAATATCGCTACTAATATGCATTGTTTCTAATATATGCAACATTGGAGCGTCTTGATACCAATCCATATTCTTAGATTTATTCACAACATTATCACCTAACAATGCACTGATTGGTATAAAACGTACATCTTTAACTAACATTTTTGAGGATATATCTTCAAACTGAGAGATGATTTTATTAAATATGTCTTCAGAAAAATCTACTAAATCCATCTTATTTACACAAACAATAATGTGTGGTATTTGTAATAATGATGCTATAAAAGCATGTCTTTTAGTTTGCTCTATAACACCATGTCTGGCATCTATTAAAATAGTTGCTACATTAGCCGTTGATGCACCTGTAACCATGTTACGTGTGTATTGAATATGTCCTGGCGTATCTGCTATTATAAATTTACGTTTTGGTGTTGTAAAATACCGATAAGCAACGTCTATAGTTATGCCTTGTTCTCGCTCATCTCTTAAACCATCTGTAAACAAAGCCAAATCTATACCTTCATATCCTTTCTTTTTACTCGTATTTGTTATCGCTTCTAGTTGGTCCTCAAATATTGATTTTGAATCGTAAAGCAAACGACCTATTAAAGTACTCTTTCCACAATCTACACTTCCTGCTGTTGTAAAACGTAGTAATTGATTGTTATCTAACATGATTTTTTTATTGAAATAGGGTCTTATTTTAACTTATGCTATGTTTAATATTCAATTAGAATAGACAAATTTTTAATTTTTAGAAATAACCTTGACGTTTTCTATCTTCCATTGCGGATTCAGATCGCTTGTCATCACTTCTATTTCCACGTTCAGTATTCCTCTTCCCTGCAACTTCTATTGTGATTTTTTCTAATGTATCTGCCTCAGACTCATCTCCACCAGTAATTGTAATATCTCCCAAGGTTCTAAAACGTATTTTTTTTGTAACCACCTCTTCATGTGCTTCTAATCTCAAAAATTTTGAATTTGGAATCCATGTATTTTGTCTCCAAACAACCTCTCTTTCGTGAGCAAAATATAATGATGGTACAGCAAGATTTTCTCTTTTTATATAATTCCAAACATCCATTTCTGTCCAATTACTTATAGGAAATACTCTAAAGTGTTCTCCTTGAAAATGTTTTCCATTAAATATGTTCCATAATTCTGGTCTTTGATTTTTAGGATCCCATTGTCCAAAATCATCACGGTGAGAAAAAAAACGCTCTTTTGCTCTTGATTTTTCTTCATCACGTCTTCCTCCTCCAATAGCACAATCAATGGTATTAGTTTCTATTGCATCCAACAAGGTTGTTATTTGGAGTGCATTACGTGTTGCTTTTTTTCCTTTTTCTTCGACTACACGTCCGCTATCTATAGACTCTTGAACGCATCCTACTATTAATTTTAGTTCTAATTCTTTAATAATATCGTTTCTAAATTGAATCGTTTCTGGAAAATTATGACCAGTGTCAATGTGCATTAGTGGAAATGGAATTTTTGCTGGATAAAAAGCTTTTCTTGCTAAATGAGTTACTAGAATTGAATCTTTACCACCAGAAAATAATATTACCGGATTTTCAAATTGCGCAAATACTTCACGCAAAACAAATATTGCTTCGCTTTCTAATTCGTCTAAATAATTTAAATAGTACTTACTCATTACTATATTTTAATTTTGGTTTAATATATTCTAATATGTACTCAACTGCTTTTTTAACTGTTCCATCTTCTGTTTTAATCTCAATGTCTGGGTTTTCTGGAGCTTCGTATGGCGCAGAAATTCCAGTCATATTCTTTATTTCACCATTTCTTGCTTTTTTATAAAGCCCTTTCACATCTCTTTGCTCACAAATCTCAATACTAGTATTTATATAAATTTCTATATAATTAATTGCTTTAACTATGGTTTTTATATTCTCTCTGTCTTTTTTATAAGGAGAAATAAACGCTGCCAAGACTACTAAACCTGAGTCTACCATTAAATTTGCTGTTTCCGCTATTCGTCTTATGTTTTCTGTTCTGTCCTTAGGAGTAAATGTTAAATCTGTATTTAATCCTTTCCTTACATTATCTCCATCAAGTAGATATGTTTTAATTCCCATTTTATGTAATTCCAATTCAACCAGATTAGCAATTGTAGACTTACCAGAACCCGAAAAACCTGTAAACCATATTAAAAATGAATTATGGTTATTTAGTGCTCTTCTACCCTTTACATCAACTTGATAATTATGTGAAATAATATCAAATTTATTTTTTTCGCCCATTTAAAACTTAATTTATAACATGTTCTTTCTCGTAAGTAATATAATAACATTTTTGTTACTACTTCTGAAAACTTTATTTTTAATCTTGTAATGGTTTACTAGAAATCACAAAAAATAAAATATTGATTATAATTCTATAAGTTATTGTTTTCTAGAAACAAGCAAGAATCTATTTAGAGACCAAAAACCAAGGATTTAATAATTCTTTTTTATTATATAACAATGCTTCGTTTGTTTCTTTAGAAATTACATTTATTCCAACTGCATTACAAATTGCTTGACCTGCAGCTGTATCCCATTCCATAGTTGGAGCAAATCTAGGGTATACATCTGCTTTCCCTTCTGCTACCAAACAGAATTTTAGAGAACTTCCCTTTGAAACCACTTCTACATCTTTTCCTTCTCTTTTAATAATTTCAATAAAATTTAATGTTTCTTGATTCATATGTGAACGACTTGCAACTACTTGAATAGTATTAGACTTTACTATTTTTGGTTGTAATCTAGTTACAGAATTAAAAATATCTTTTATTGAAGAATCATGGGTTTTCAATTCTGCTTTAAAGGCTTCGTTTGTATTTACATGGGCAAAATAAATAGTCTTAGTTACTGGCACATAAATTACACCTAATTCTGGCTTACTATTAGTTACTAACGCAATATTAACCGTAAATTCTCCATTACGTTTAATAAACTCTTTTGTTCCATCAACAGGATCTACAATCCAACATGATTTCCATTTTTTTCTAATCTGGTAATCTGTTTGTTTATTTTCTTCAGAAATTATAGGTATCCCAGTAGATCTAAGAAGGTTAGTAATTATATCATTTGCTCGTTCATCAGCCTCTGTAATTGGAGATTTATCGGTTTTATATTTCACATTTATATTGGAATTATAAACTTCCATAATTACTTTTCCTGCATGTAAGCAGGCTTTAATAGCTAATTCTAGTTGTGCGTTATTCATTTGTATATCCAAAATTAATTATAGTGTAATATTATAAATAAAAGAAATATTAGTTTGTTATTATTCGTTTTAAATTTATTTTACTTCTTTAATTTAAAACTCTTAACAAATTAAACCTAACTCTTAGTTTTAAAATATTTTATTTACTAATACACTTATGAAATTCAAAAACACTTGGTTCGTTCTTTAAAAACATCAACAATTTCTATACTTTTTCTTTTGTCAATATTTAACACAAATAATTTGCTATCTATCCGATTTAGCTAAAATATTTATTTTTAAAAGCAATCTTTATCAAAGATAATTTTTCTTTATTTTATTAAGAAAATGATATATTACAATCTATTTAAAACCATAAAATTTATATTTTTCGCAGCTATTAATTTTGAAATTAATGTGATTAATTATAATTTAATATAAATTCAGCTTTAATGACATTATTATTATCGTACATAGTTTCTAATACTCAACTAGTCGAAACTTCAGTTAAGAACACTATTAAATTACTTAACGAAGACTGTACAATTCCTTTTATTTCTCGTTACAGAAAAGAAGCTACAGGCAATTTAGACGAAGTTCAAATTGGAGATATTGTAAAATACAAAGAACTTTTTGAAGCCTTAGAGAAACGTAAAAAGGCAATTATTAAAGCGTTAGAAGAACAAGCTATTTTAACTGAAGATTTAAAGTTAAAAATTGAAAGCTGCACAGACTTAGTAACTCTTGAAGACCTTTACTTACCATTCAAGAAAAAGCGAAAAACAAAAGCAGAAACTGCAAGAAAAAATGGTTTAGAACCATTGGCTAAAATAATAATGAGCCAAAATGCAAACGACGTAGAGTCTATTGCTTACAAATACGTAAAAGGTGATGTTACCTCTGTTGATGATGCTCTAGAAGGCGCAAGACATATTATTGCAGAATGGATTAACGAGCGTACTGACACTAGAAACAATTTAAGAAACCAATTAGAGCGACATGCTCAAATTTCTACAAAAGTGGTTAAAGCCAAAATTGAAGATGAAAAGGCTCAAAAATTTAGAGATTATTTCGACTGGTCGGAAAGCTTACAACGTATCCCATCCCATAGACTATTAGCTATTTTAAGAGCAGAAAACGAAGGTTTTATAAGAGTGAAAATTGAAATAGATACTATAAAAGCATTAGAGAATATTGATAGAAAAATAATTAGAAGTAAAAATGGATGTGCAGACCAAATAGAACTTGCTATTTCCGATGCTTACAAACGTTTATTATTTCCGTCTTTAAGTAACGAAGCTTTAAGTAATGCTAAAGAAAAAGCAGACGAAGCCGCAATTACAGTTTTCTCTAAAAACTTAAAACAATTACTATTAGGTTCGCCAATAGGAGAAAAACGAGTGTTAGCTATCGATCCAGGTTTTAGAACAGGCTGTAAAGTAGTTTGCTTAGATGCACAAGGCACTTTATTACATAACGACACTATTTATCCGCATCCTCCAAAAAGCGACAGTATTGGAGCTATAAATAAAATAGCATCATTAGTCGAGACTTATAAAATTGAAGCTATCGCTATTGGTAACGGAACAGCATCTCGAGAAACAGAGGCTATTGTTAAAAAAGTTCAGTTTAAAAACGATGTACAAGTATTTATAGTTAGTGAAGCTGGAGCTAGTATTTATTCGGCATCTAAAATTGCAAGAGATGAGTTTCCTGATTACGATGTAACCGTTAGAGGTTCTATTTCTATTGGAAGACGTTTACAAGATCCGTTAGCAGAGCTCGTTAAAATTGATGCTAAATCTATTGGTGTTGGGCAATACCAACACGATGTAGATCAGAATAAATTACAAAAACAACTGGATGTTGTAGTAGAGAATTGTGTAAATGCCGTTGGTGTAAACATTAATACTGCAAGTGTTCCATTATTAAGTTCTGTTTCTGGAATTGGACCCAAATTGGCCGAAAACATCTTTAATTATAGAAATAAAAACGGTGTTTACAAATCTAGAAATGATATTAAAAAAGTACCTCGCTTAGGCGGAAAGGCTTTCGAGCAAGGTGCTGCTTTCCTTAGAATTAAAGAGGCTAAAAATCCTTTAGACGATTCTTCAGTGCACCCTGAAAGCTATAAAATAGTCGAAAAAATGGCTAAAGACGAAGGTGTTACTATTCGAGAATTAATTGGTAACGAGGCCGTTCTTCAGAAAATAAATTTAAAAAAATATTGTACAGAATCTGTTGGATTATTAACGCTTGAAGATATTATTAAAGAACTTAAAAAACCCGGACTCGATATTAGAGAAATGGCTAAAGCGTTTAGTTTTAACCAAGATATTAAATCGATTACCGACTTACATTCCGGACAATTATTACCAGGAATAGTAAATAACATAACTGCTTTTGGTTGTTTTGTAGATGTTGGAATTAAAGAAAGTGGATTGATACACGTCTCTAATCTATCGGATAGTTTTGTAAAAGATGTAAATGAGCATGTGCATTTACACCAACAAATTACTGTAAAAGTTTTGGAAGTAGATGTTACTAGAAAACGAATACAATTGAAGCTACATAAATAATATAAAAAAAGCATCAAACCAATTTAAGGTTGATGCTTTTTTTTGAACTAATATTAAATAGCAATTATGATGCTTTTTTCAAACTTGCATTTATATTACTGTTAATTATACTATTCCAGTTTTCTATTCTACGCATTTCGTAATCTTCGGTATAGCCATCGTCTGTATTAAAAAAGTGTAAGGTTACTTCTTCTTTTTTAAAAGAATGAAATGCAATTTTTAAATCTAGATATTCCAATCTTGTTACCTTATCCTTTCCTGTTTTATAGTTTGTAACTAATTCGCAAGACTTAATCTCGGATAGTTTTAGGTTAAAAACCTTATGATTATCGTTATTAAACTGAATGTAGGTTAACATATTATTGTCTTGAGCAAGGCCAATAAATTTATTGTTCCAAACCTCTTTTAATTTATAATTGAACCCACTTAATTTAGTTGTTTTTTCTGCTTTTTGTTTTGTTTTTGAAGTGCTATTAAGCCCTTTGTAAACGAATATAAGGAATGGTACGAAAACGCTTGACACCACTAGTATTTCTATTAATGTGAATGATAATTTCATTGTTGTAATTTTTTGATTGAAAGTATAGTAAATCAACACCAAATCTTTACGTAAAAGATTAGTATTGCAATAGTTTTAAAAAACTGTTGCGTTTACGTAAACCAATGAAATGGGAAAATAATTTGTTTTGTAGTTAAGCTAACATCAATAAGTTTACTCGTTTTCTCATACACCAAGTAATTCTCTTGCTGTTCTTTGTAAACTGCATTTATTAAACCTAATTGTTTAAAAAATGGAACATTATCTTCTTGAGAAAGGTTGACCGTAAAATCTATTTGAGAATTTACAATTATACCTTGAGTATTAAAACCAGTACTAGTTTGCACTGTGTTTTGCGGCAAGGTGTTTTTTATAGCAATAGTAGTCTCGCTTTCTGTAAAAAAGAAAGTAGACAAGCCCAATAGAAGAGCTATAACTATATACTTAAACTTTGCCATGTTAATACTTAAATTGTAGTACAAAGTTATATTATAATTTGTTAAGGATATGCTAAATTTTTGCATAAAATAATTTAGCTTTATTTTTTTACAACTATGCGTTTTGTTATTTTTTTGTCATTATTTTGAATGATTAAAAGATAAATACCATCCGCAAACTGAGACACATTAATTGTTTTTCCTTTTATATTTGAAAGTAATACTCTTCCATTTAAATCTAAAACTGAAGTTCTAAATTCACTTCCAAAATTAGCATTAATCTTAATAGTTTCTGATGTTGGATTTGGCATTACTTTTATATTATCTGCATTAAAACCTTCAATTGATAATGTAGCACATGTTGGATATGTTCTTCTATCTCTTGATACATTTACCCAACTGTTAAAGAAGTAATTTTGGGTAACCCTTTCGGTTGGGTAAGCAATCTGTATTAAACGTGTAAGTAACTATTGATGCAAAAGCCCATTCTGTACCAAACCACACATCCGTTTCCCAAGTCTCGGGAACATCAATTTGAAATTGAGCGTGACTGCTAAAAGACGAAAAAAATAAGTAAAGCAATAGTGATTTTTTTCATAATATTAATGAATTTAAATTATACCGCTATCAATCAATTACATAAAATTAATAATTAATTAATTGAAAATCAAGTTTTTATGCTATTTTTTTAATTGTTCTAAAAATTGTTGCCTACGATTTCGTGATACTGGAATTTTAGTATTCCCACTTAAAACTACATAACCTTCGTTTAGATATTTCTCTATGTAACTTAAGTTTATTAAGTGTGATTTATGGACGAGGTAAAAATCATTATTCTCAAGCATTTTACTAAAATGCCCAATACTATTAGAACTTAACAATGGTTTACCGTTTCTTAAATGAATTTTGGTATAGCCTGTTTCTCCTTCGCAATGAATAACATCTTCTATTTTAACAAACTCCAAACCTTCTATGCTTGGCACAATTATTTTCTTTTTTTGAAACGTTTGTACTCCTAAGTTTTCTATTAACTGCTTGTTTTTTATTAGTGCCGTTTTCTCTTCAATATTATGTTTTGCATTATTAACAGCTTCCACCAAATCGTTATTATCTACTGGTTTTACTAGATAACCAATAGCACAATGCTTTATGGCTTCTATAGCATAATTATCGAAAGCAGTAGCAAAAATTATTTCGAAATCTGGTTTCTCAAACTGTTTTAAAACATCGAAACCACTTAACTCTGGCATTGCAATATCCATAAAAACTAAATCTGGTTTCAGTTCCTTTATTAAGTCTATACCTTCTTTAGGGTTTTGGGTTTCTGCTATAATTTCTATATCTGGACATAAGCGTTCTAACTTATTTTTTAAAATAGCTATAGCTTTGCGCTCATCGTCTACTAATATGGTTTTAATGGTCATTTTCGGTGTCTTTAAATACTAAAACTACTCTTGTTCCAGTTTGGTTTTCTTCGTGTTCTGAGCGATCTAAAATGGTAAAGTCGATATCCCAATTGTTACTTTCTTTTAATAGAGTTAAACGTTCTTCGAGTACAAAACTAGAATGTTCTGTATGGGTTTGCTTTTTGTTTTTAGACAGCTCACGAGCTTTATTTACACCTATACCATTATCTACCACCTCTACTTTAAAGCTATTATTGTTTATGTAAACAAACTTAAGCTCTAGAGTTCCTTTTCCTTTTTTATGAAATATCCCATGATTTATAGCATTCTCTAAAATAGGCTGTAAAATCATTGGAGGTAAAAGTAAATATTCGGTATCCAATTTTAAATCGACGTCAACGGTGTACTCTAGGCTATCTTCGAACCGTAATTTTTCAATTTCGAGATAGTTGTTTAATAATTTTAATTCGTTCTCTAAAGAGATATTTTGTTTTCTTGAATACTCGAAAAACAATCGCATTAATTTTGAAAATTTAGCGAGATAATCTTCACTTTTTTCTACCTCATTTAACTGAATATAATATTGAATTGCATTAAGCGAATTATGAACAAAATGCGGATTCATTTGTGCTCGTAAAGCATTTAATTCTAGATTATGTTGCCGTTTTTGATTCTTAAGTTTAGTTTCTAATTGTTCTTGTAGCAGTTCATTTTTTCGGTTATTGAAAGTTATAAATAGGAATACAACTGCACCAATTACAAGTAGTGCAATTGCAAAAAGAATAAACAATACTGAATCTAAATCTTTACTCATCTATTTTAAATTTACTAACAACAAAACTATAACAATAACATCCATATAAAATTACATTTAATATTAGTATTGCAGATTGGTATTCCACAGTATTAGCTTTAATAATGGACATGAGTAAATGCAATGGCAAAAAGCCAATATAAAAAACTAATAGTCCTACGACTATCCAAAATCTCTGTGACTTATAATAGTTAACGACCTTATTATCCTTAATTAACTCCGTAAAACATAATACCGAACAAATTAAAATTACTATAGTTTCAATGGTTAGTAAATAAGTGAAGAAATCATCATAAAAGTGTAAGAATACTAAAGAAAGTATCGTTGAAAAACTAAATAAAACAACAAGCAGTTTAATTAGTTTTTTATTATTAATAATTTTATTAAACCAGTATAAATAAAAGTACCCTAAAACTATTATTAGGATATTATATAAAAAATTAATTCTATACTCTAAACACATACTAAGTAATAATGCTCCTTGATCTATTATGGTAGAAAATATTATTAAAAACAAAAAATAGCGTTGATTAGTGTTTTTGTAACTATCCCAATAATTAACAGCAAAAATAAGTGCCGTTAATTGAACAATAATAAGTGCTATTTTAAAATAAATCATCATTTTAGTTTCCTCCAGATGTATGTTCGAAAGCTGGCATTCCGCTATTTCCGAAATTCAATCTATCTATCCCAACTGTGTTTTGATCATCTTCAGCACCTCTTACACCTTCTCTATAAGTTGGTGCAAAAAACACTGTTGTCTTTACATTACCATCTTCTTTCGCTGCAAAATATACTCTTAAACCTAAGTTTTCATAACCTAATTCTGTAGATTTTGTTTTTACATAATTAATATAGTTTTCAAGGTTTTCTAAATCGAACCATACTTCTCGATTCTCTCCACCAACTGGAATATTCGCAGCAGCCAACTGTTGCTTACGTATTTCTAGTTGCATAATTGCATCTTGATTATCCAAATCATTATTTAACACTTGCAATAAGACATTGTTTTTAAGCATTTCTTTCTTTTTAAAAGTTTCTTCTTTTAATTCTGCTTCAACTTGTGTTATTAATCCGGTTGGATCTTCGTAATTACAATCGCTATTCTTATTTGCTTCACATTCTTTAAAAAGTAATACTGCCAGTGCAATACATATTATAAAAAGTGATTTTGATGCTAGATTTTTCATTTTAATATTAGTTTAATTAATAGTTAGAATACTAAGGTAAGATTTTACATGTTAATACAGTATCTAGTTTTCTTGTTAGTTATTTCTAGAGTCTTGAATCATTTTTTCGTTAGGCTTAATTGTAATGTTTACACGTCTGTTTTTTTCTCTTCCATAAGAAGATGAATTATCGTAAACAGGTTGCGTTTCTCCAAACCAACTTGTTGTAATTCTACCTCTATCTATTCCTTTATTATAATCTAAATAACGCGTTACAGAATTGGCACGTTCTTGTGAAAGTTTTAAATTTGAAGCTGCAGAACCTACATTGTCTGTATGGCCTTCTACAAAAATATAAGTGTCTGGATATTCTTTAATAACTCTTGCTAACTTATCTAGTGTTTCTTGCGATTTTACATTTAAAAACTTGTCTGCAGTTGCAAAATAAACACCACTATTCTCATCGAAAGTTATAATTATGTTATCTTCAATACGCTCTACTTTTGCACCTGGAATTTCCGATTCTATTTGTTGCGCTTGCTTATCCATTCTATTTCCTAAAAGCAAACCGATTCCTGTACCTAAAACACCACCAATTAAGGCGCCTTCGGTTCCCTTTCCTCCTTTACCTAAATTATTTCCCAGAACACCACCAAGCACAGCTCCTCCTGCGGCTCCAATTACCGATCCTTTTTGTTTGTTATTTGCATTTTTAGTAGCGTTGCAACTAGAAAAATTGATTGTTATTACTAGCATTATTAATGCTACTGTTATTTTGTTTAGTATTGTTTTCATCTCTATATATTTTTTAATTTACATGCTATTTTCTATTAACCATTTCTTTTAAATGACTAACTTTTTAGCGTGCTCATTTAATTTGTTTATTGTTTTGTAAAATTCATATTAAGCGTAAATGGTTTTCCATCTACACTAACAGTTTGTTGCCATTGCATGTTGGTTTCAGATAGTTGTGTAAGTTTTATTCTAAAACCATGATTGGTTTCGCTTTTACGCTTATTATTCGTTGGTTTTAAGAGAAAGTTATAAAGCCCAGTTGTTGGATCTATTTCTTTAATTGTGAAAATAAAAAACCTTTGTAGGTTATCACAATTTCCAGAACTTAAGCTATAATTACCCGAATTGTTATTTGGTATAAACTGCCAGTTACTACCTTCAAAACAGTCTTGATTTGCATCGTTTAATAAAGAAATATTATAATCTCCTTTTTCATTATGCGTGACCTGGTTAAGTACCCAATTTCCTTTTATTACTCTTTTAGATTGTCTTTCTGTTTTTGTGCTTCCGCAGGAAAAAACGATTAATACTAGAAGGCAAAGTGTTATTATGTTTTTCATTGTTTTTATTTTAAGAAACTCAAAATTAATCTTGAGTTCTATTAGACTAATTATTACAGCTATAAAATTCTACTAATTGGACAGAATTATTTGCAATATTTACTGTTTCTGTTGTAATTGTTTGATTCCAACCGGTTTGATTAACAATTTGTATTGTATAAGTCCCGTCTGGTAAGCCTGAAAAGAAAAGGTTTCCATTAATATCTGTTGTTCCTGTTCTAATTAATGAACCTGTACTGTCTAACAAACTAAAACTCCAAGAATCTCCAAATGCATCTGTACTATTATTAAATACTCTATCGCAATCTTGTTCTAGAATGTTTAGCACACTAATAGTATTATTTTCGCAACAACCTAAAGTATTATTAGAAATAGCTTCATCTCCATTAGTGGTTGTCATGTTTCCTAAAAAAGAAAAACCTAAAATAATTGCTCCAGTGTTTACTAATTCGCCTCTAATACTATAACTACCAACCGATAAAGGTAAATTAGTAGCTGTCCATGTTTGAATTCCTGTATTTGGACTCCAAACATAAGTTGTACTAGTACTAATAAGACTAAATGGTTCATTTTTAATTAATTCAAAACGGACTTGGTCGTCGCCTTTAAAAGTAAAATTAAAATCTACATTTGTATCTTCTAAAACACAAAATGAACGTTCAAAAACATAAGGTACTTGTGTTCCATTTCCATTAATTGCATTATTACAACCAAAACTTCCATTTGGTCCTAAGTCGAAAGGTGCCAATGTTGCTGCTCCAGATTGATTTACCCAAGCATTTGGGGCTTGACCAAAATTCATCGAGTAAGTTTCTCCTGTAAAAGTTCCAACTGCACTACTGGTACAAGGGTTTCCTGGTGATCCTTGATAAAGTGGTGGTTGATTTATTATTTTCCAAAATGGATCTACTGCTCCAAAAGCAGCCGCAATAACATTTCCATTTGCATCTATTCCTGTAGATAAGTTTAAATCTGCTTCTAATGCGCATCCTGGAGGTATTACTTGATTTATAATATCATCATACTCACAACCTTCATCACTACACGAAAAAGATATTGAGAATACTAGTGTTATTACTATTAATTTTAGTCCTGCGAAAAACAGAGATTTTAAATCCTGATTTTTCAATATTATATTTTTTGTGTTCATTTTTGTTATATTTATTTTATTTGAAAAAATGTGTTCGCTACTTAAGTCTGTAATTAAGATTAATCATGATTTTAAGCTCGGTTCATTTTTGTTATATTTATTTTATTTTAAAAAATAAGCCAAGACTTCATTAAGAATATGAAATAAGTCCGCCTTGGCTTGGCATTGATTAATAGCCTCTTTTATACTTTTAAGTTATTGAGGACAGATAACTTTAAATTCTGTTCTACGGTTTATTGTGTGCTCGTTTTCTGCACATGTTGCACCATCTGCACATTGGTTTAATAATTCTGTCTCTCCTGCTCCACGTGCAATTAAACGCGCTCTAGAGATTCCTTTTGTCATTAAATAATTTATGGTAGATTCTGCTCTCTTTTGAGATAGCGTTTGGTTATAAGGGTTGCTTCCACGAGAATCTGTATGAGAAGACATTTCTACACTTATTGTTGGGTTATCTTGCATTAGTTTTACAACGTAATCTAAGTCTGGACGTGCAGCTGGAAGAATATCCCATTTGTCTAAGTTGAAAATAATATTATCTAACTTAATCGCTTGACCACATGGGTTTACACACATTTCGAAATCTATAAATAGTGACTTATTTCTATCGTAATCATTTGTAGTTATTGAAACTTCATTAGAGAAATATCCGTTTTTATTTCCTTTTAATAAAAATATTGAAGCTTGTTTTAGATGAAAAATAAAATCGCCTTTAGCATCAGATAGTGTGTTTTTTTGTCCAGGATTAACAGTGTTTTTTAATACTACATCTACACCTTGAATACCTTTATCTGTATTACATTCTACCACATTTCCTTTTAATACGAAGTTTAAATCGCCATACTCAATTACCTTTTGTATACTATTACCATCTTTTTTACAAGCTTTAAACTCGTCTTTAGTAATTGATGTTTCTTCTAATGAAACATCGTATAATTTTCCTTTTACAATATAATCTGCTTCGGCTACATCGTTAAAAACGACTACTCCATAAGAGTTTGTTATACCAGATTGCACAATATTTCCGTTTAAATCTGTTAATACAACATCTGTAAGTGGTAATGTTTCACTTGTATATTTGTCTCTTGCTGTAACTGTTACTCCACAACCACAAGTTGCGCAACATCTTGGCATATGGTCTTCACCACAAACTTCGCAAACATCTTCCTTCACCTTTTTACTAAATTTATAAGTAATTCCTGCAAATACTCCTACTGAAGAAATATCGCAATCGCATGGTTTTTCTCTAAGTTGAGCGTTGTTAAAATCTAGATCGCTTGATGGTCCTCCATTTGCTGAATTTCCATCAACTATTGGGATATATCCAGCCGAAACACCCAATGGAGTATCAAATAATTCTTTTGCTCCAAAGTGACGCATGTAATATGCTCCAGCGTTTATCCCAAAATTATCGCTTAAAAAATAAGTAAAACGGACTTGACCTTTAAAAGTGAATACACCAGAGTCTTTATATCCAGCGTGAAAATTTAACGGAATTACAGGTGTTGTACTTTGTAGATAAGTTCTACCTCCTTTTATTGAAGCTATTCCAAAGCGTGTGTTAATTTCGGTTTTAAATTTCCTAGAATTACTTCTAAACTGGACATTTGGTCCTATACCAAAAAATAGTCTTGAAATATTGTCCTCGGTTAAATTAAAATTGGTCAATAATGTAGGCCCACTTGGATCGTACAAATTATCTGTTGGATACGTGCTTTCTGGTTTATTTTTAATGTAATCGAAGTCGAAACCCAAACCAAAGGTGTTCCAGTAATAGTCTAAAGAGAGACCTAAATCTAATCCACCTTTATAATCAATATATGGTGTGTTGTTATTGTACGATGGGAAATCGTAACCTATTCTAGGCGATAGTTGAAAATAATTTGTTTCATTTTCTAATTGTTGTGCGTTAGAAGTAAACGACAAAGCGCATACTAATGCAACAACAAATAGCTTAATCGTGTTTTTTAAATTGTTCATCATTTTAGTTTTAATTTGTTTCTATAGTTTTAGATAATAATAGCTGCCGTTTTGTTACCCTCTTTTACTAATTAATTTTAAAGAGCATTGTATTAAGCATTTTCACACAGCAAATATTAGGTAAACATCTAAATGAACATAGCATCATTATATCACAAGCATTTTTGAATCCATTATCGGTAATCTTGGGTATATAAACTAAAAAAGCCCACTCGATGAGTGGGCTTGTATTATAAAACTAAATTGGGTTTATATTGCTTGAAGAAGAATTAATCCCATTCCAAGGCAAATAAAAGGGAGTGCTATAAGCATAGACATATGAAACTTACGCGATTTCTTTTTATTAAGCTTTGCATTCATAACTTTTCTAGTATTGCCATTATAGCTAATCCAGTTTTTAAAATGAATAGCTATTGCTAGCATTACAAAAAGTGTCCAAGCTTTATCGCTAGACATAGAATCTACATGTAACTTACTTAAAAAGGCAGCAAAAAAACAACCTAACAAAAAGGCTAATGCAATTTGCAATGCTGAAATGTAAAACAAGGCAATAGTATTTGCCTTTTGCTTATAACTCTGTTTATAACGAGAGAATAAAAAATAAAATATTTGATCGAAAACTGTCATGTGATAAAAGTAAAAAACCTGACAGTAAAAACTATCAGGTTTTAATATAATATTTAAAGAATATAGATTACATTTCTGCTAATACAGAGAAATTATCTACTTGGTATGCACCATCTAATGTTGTATCATTACCTGAACCTGTATACTTAAAAGCAACATGTAATGTTCCTGAATAAGACGACAAGTCTATTAAACCAGAACTAACAAACTGGTACCAAGATGTTGATGAAGAAGGTAAACTAGCTGAAACTGGCTCCCATGTTGCACCTAAAACATCTGTACCATCGAAATCTGTAGATACAAATATCTCTAATGTATTATCATCTGTATCTAAGTGATGTTGAGCTGCTTCAAAACTTACAAACTCTACATCTTGAGCGTCTACATTAATTCCTGGAGATACCATCCAAGCAATGTTACTATCGTCGTTAGAACCATAACCGCTTAACTCTGCATATCCATTACCTTGGTATGTTTTTTCTCTCCATACTCTAGATCCTGCCTCAGCAAAATTTGCCCATCCTGCAATGTCTAAATCTGTATTATTAGTAGCAGTATCAAAATCTTCACCCATAATTTCCGTGAAATTTGCAATATCTAAAACAGAACAACGAGAGTTATTAAACATTACATCGTCTGTAGAGTTTAAAGCTAAAAGTGTTGTATCTCCTGTGTAGTTTTTTGTAATTACACCTGCTATAGAACCATTTGAAGTTGGCAACATTTCATTTTTAAAAGTTGAAAAAGCACTAGTTTCTAAAATAAATTCTGAATAATCAAAACCGCTACAAGCTTGTAAAGTTCTTTGTGTATCGTAATCTTGAGAAGGATCGAAATAACGTAATCCTGCTAAATTATCTGAAAACTCTACATTATCAAACTGTACATAAACACCAATAAGTGATCCCGTTACATCAGAAAAAGAAATATTTAATGGTACAAGAACCTCTGTATTTGGTGATCTTAACATTTTAGTACTTTCTTGGCTATTTGTAATTGCAGTTACAGTTGTACCATATTGGTCTGTTTCTGTTCCTCCACCAATAGTTGTAACACCGTTACCAACTCTTGTTTCTCCAATAAACAAATCTTTTAATTTAATATAAACCTCACGTCCTTTATTAAACTTATTATAAGTATCTGTTGTGCTCGTTGTTATTTGTAACCCGTTAGTTGGGTTTTCTGGAGCATCTTGAATATAAAACTCCTTAAAGAAGTTTCCAGTAGCATCAGAAGAACTTACATATCCTTTTACTACGATATCTGTATCTACTTCAAATGGTTCTGTAGAATTATACATCATTTTAACCTCAGCTATAGATACTACTTGAACAGTACCTGCTTCAATTTGACCTAGTAAAGTATTTAATGCCGCATTCTCTTCAGTTCCTTGAGTTTGTGGTACTGAATAATCGTCGTCTTCTACACAAGATGTTACAGCTATTAAAGCCATAAAACTAAGTGCTAATGTTATTAATTTATTCGTTTTCATAATTGTAATGTTAATAATAATTAATTTTTCTTTTTCTTTTTAAAATCTAAGATACACATTTACAAAGTAATTTGCACCTCTACCATACCAATATTTAGCTCCGAAAACTCTTTTTTCTAGACTTATATCATCTCTTAAAGCTCTGTAATCTGCACGCCTTCCTTGCTCGTAACCACCTGTTTTGTATTGCTTATCTAATAAGTTTCCTACACTAGCAAAGAAACCAATATATTTATCTCCAATTTTCCAAGACTTTCCACCTACTAAGTTTACAACCATGTAATTATCAAACTTCTCTTGACTTAATAAACCTTTTGCAACGTCTGGATCGTAATCATTATAAGGTAATCCATCTGCATCTGTATAGAATGCGCTAGATCTTGATAGCGGACTTACATCTACGTATGCATTGTCGAAAAAATTTGCTGTTGCACCAAACCACCAGTAATCTGGATCTCTATATTCGAAACCTACAGAATAAGCAGTTTGTGGCCCACCTGCTACTTTATATCCTTCTAAATTAGATGTAGTTACATCGTCTACAAGATTAATTTGCTCACCATCTTGAACATCTACAAAATCTTCTGATGTTGAGTTTATATATAAATTAGGATTATTATCGTAAGTATATTGACCTACAGATGCAGCACCTTTTAATTTAATAGTTGGTGTTACCTGTGCTTCTATACCTAATTCTCCTCCAATGTGTCTTTTCTCAACTCCAGTTAATATTTCTTGAATAAATCCTGTACTACTACCTTGTGTAAAGTAAAATGAAATTTCGTTTGCGTCTTCTATTTTAGTATAAAAACCAGTTAATTTTGCTTTAATAATTGGTGATCTAAAAATATAACTCGCATCTACAGACATTATTTTTTCTTCAGTAATATCAATACCAGCCTCTTTATTACCAAATCTTACACCAACATAATCATGGCTCTCTCTTGAGTTTGTATATGTATTCCTTATAGATGGTGCTTTTGTAATATAGCCTCCATTAAAATCTAATAAGTGTTTTCCTGTAATTTTATAAGTAAATCCGGCTTTTGCTCCAACTCCTGTAAACTCCAATTTATCTCCTTTACCATAAGAATTATCTAAATTGTTTCCATTTTTAAATAAACCTTCTCTTTGGTAATCTGTTTTTGTTAAGCTTCCTGCTAAGTAAAAATCTACTTTATTATACTTAAATTGTGCTTGTGCAAAACCAGATAACTCGTTTACATTTATATTATAGTTGTATCTAAATTTATCACCTTCGTAAGCTATATAATCAGGATTATTTGCATCGAATGCATTTTGACTAAACGAATCTATATTTGAAACTCCAGTAGTACTTCCTAACAAATCGATAATTTCAGCAAAGTTTTCAGAATCTAATTTTCTGTAATTAATTCCTGCATGAAATAAAACGTTTTCATTTAACTCCGTATTAAAAATACTGTTTAATGTTAATGTTTTATCATCATTTCTATCTTCATATAATACATATGCTGCATTTGTGCCCATTGTATTATTAGTTAAGTTAGCATCTATAATTCTTTCCCAATCTACTTGTCCATCATTTAAGAATTCTTGCTCTGCTGCATAAGCACCTGCTAAATCTCCATCTTCTAAGTAATTACTTGGCAAATCTTGATAATATGCTGGACTTGGGTTTGCACCACCTGCATAATCTAAACGACTATTACCTATTTTTCCAAATTGGTATCCAATGTTTGTATTTAACGCTGTTTTAGATGAAATGTCCCAAGTATGATTTAACATTATAATTGGTTCTTCAACTTCTTTAATACGAGAGTTTTTCTTTTTCCCATCTAAATATCCCCAATATTCGTTGTACTTAATTCCTTTTAAATCGTAAACTTCTTGCGTATTAGAAGAAGACTTCCCTCTTCTATTAGGTGCGTAAATAGAAGTAAAGTTTATACTATGTTTGTCGTTAATTTTCTTTTCAACTGAAGCAAAAAACGAGTTAGAATCGTAAAGTGAAGCGTCTTGATAGCCTTCATTTCCCCAACGTCTTCCAGCCATAAGCGTATAAGCCCAACCATCTTCCATTAAACCTGAAGAATAACTTGCCATTAAACGGTTTGTATAACTTCTATTAGAAGAAGAGTATGTTACACGACCACCTTCTCTATAAGAAGATGCTTTAGTGTTCATGTTAGTTGCTCCTAAAACGCCACCAAAAGTGTATGCCGAAGGAGAAAGTCCTTGTGAAAATTCTTGATTACGAACAACATCGTTTAATCCTCCCCAATTACTCCATTGTGGTCTTCCTGTATCGAATTTATTCATTTTAATCCCGTTTATTAAAACAGTACCATTGTCTGAATCTAATCCTCTTACTCTAAAGAAAGAAGAACTAAACTCAAAAGCTGCTGTTCTTTGAAAAATATCACGAGAAGAAGATAATAATCCTGATATATTATCAGAACCACTTGTATCATCACTTAATTCATCGTCCGAAAGTGTAATGGTAAACAAATCTGCTTGACTACCTTGATCGACTTCAAGAGTCATGTCTTGGATATCTACAGTTTTTCCTTCATTTACAATAATAGGATATCTTTTTGGCAGAAATCCTGTCTTAGTTATTCTTAGCATTTGCTCTCCAAAAGGAATCGCTTGACTAAATTTAAACTGACCCATTCCATCTGTTGTTTCACTTTGCCCTGTTTCTTCAACAGTAATGGTTACGTCTGGAAGTGGTTCATCTGTAACAGCGTCTTTAACGCTACCTTTTACAATCGTTTCTTGAGCAAAGATTGTACAAACAGAAAACATTCCGAATAAAAAAATTAGTAATTTTTTTTTCATACTTGAAATAATAGTTAATAATAGTTTACACATTAAATAAAAGTTATTTAAGGCTTGCAAAGTTACATTATTTATTAGAAACATTTACCTTTGGCAGGCATTTTGAATGCATGCGTAACATTAACATAACATTATAACTAAATGAAAAATTTAAAACTATGGCTTTCAGTTGCACTTATCACTGCTTTTGTTAGCGTTAATGCTCAAGAGGAAAAGAAATACAAAATCCATACTGTGGCTTTTTATAATCTTGAAAACTTATTTGACACAGTAAACGATACAAAGAAAAACGATGAAGCTAGCCCAATGATGGAAATTAAAGCAGATCGTGAAGAAGTTTACAAAAAGAAAGTTCATAATATGGCGCGTGTAATTGCAGATATTGGTACTGAAACTACAGGAAATGCACCTGCAATTATTGGTATATGTGAAGTTGAGAATGTTGATGTTGTTGAGGATGTTGCCAATGATCCTTTATTACTAGCTAAAGATTATGGTATTGTTCATTTTGATTCACCAGACAGGCGTGGTATTGATGTTGGTTTAATGTACCAAAAAAGATTATTTCAACCAATATCTAAAAGTTCTCATACTTTAAAAATTTATGATGACAATACAAAAAAACGTGTTTACACTAGAGATCAATTATTAGTTACAGGAAAACTTGATGGAGATCTTATACATATTATAGTAAGCCATTGGCCATCTCGTAGCGGTGGAGAGGCAAGAAGTCGCCCAAAACGTGTTGCTGCTGCAAAATTAAACAAACGCATTATAGATTCTTTACAAGCAATAGATCCTTACGCTAAAATTATTACAATGGGAGATTTAAACGATGATCCCACAAACGCTAGTGTTAAAGATGTGCTTAAAGCTAAAGCAAAGAAAAAAAGTGTTGCAATAAAAGGAATCTATAATCCTTTTATTAATATGTTTAAAAAACAAGGATTAGGAACTACTGCCTATAGAGATGCTTGGAGTTTATTCGACCAGATTATGGTTACAAAACCATTGATTGAAACCGATTTTTCTTCTTTTAGATATTACAAAGCTGGGATTTACAATAAAAACTATTTAACAAATAAAAAAGGCCGTTATAAAGGCTACCCACTTAGAAGCTTCGCAGATGGAGGTTTTACAGATGGTTTTAGCGATCACTTTCCTGTTTATATTTATTTAATTAAAGAGATAAAATAAACATCTACCCAATAAACTTAAAACGTCAACTAAATTAGTTGGCGTTTTTTTATTACATTGTTTTTATGAAAAACATATTGCATACACTCTTTCTGATCTCTGTATTCTTTCTTCATGCACAAAAGATTGAGAACAAAATAATAGAAAGTAGTTCTATACAATCTATTACGATTGAAGGTAATGCTATATTTAAAATTGACATCAACACTTCCGCTACAAAAAACATAAAAGTAACCTCTAAAATTGAAGGAGAATATGCAAAAAGCTCCAAAGTGTTAACCCAAATTATTAATGATGTTCTTTTAATAACAAGTGATTACCCAGAATTAACAAATAAAACAGACGACAAATTAAATGCACATAAAGTCCATTCTATAGAGATTAGTCTAGACATCCCACAACATTTAAACTTATATATTAAAAGCGAAATAGCATCTGCAAAAATTAGTGGCACTTACAACTATTTACTTTTAGAATTAAACCAAGGCAATGCAGAAATCTTAAACTTTACAGGAAACGCAACAATTAACACACATAATGGCAATATTACTTTAGAAACTAATAATGCGGTAATTGAAGCAAAAACTAAAACAGGAATATTGAAAAGCGAAAAAATAACTGAATCGCAGAATCAAATAAAAATCACTTCTATTAACGGAAATATTAACATCTATAAAACTAAAAAATAGTCTTATTTTAGCTTCAAATTATTGTAATGTCTTTTAAGAAAGCCTCAATTTTAATTATCATTATTTTACTAATCGACCAGATTAGTAAACTGTATATAAAAACACATTTTCAACTACATGAATCTTTAGAGCTATTTAGTTGGTTTAAAATTTACTTTGTAGAAAATGATGGTATGGCTTGGGGAACCAAATTAAGTGACTTTGCCCCAAGTTTAATAAGTGATAGAATAGCAAAATTATCTTTAACTACTTTTAGAATTTTTGCCATTTTTGGTATTGGGTACTGGCTAGTAAACTCTATAAAGAAGCACCAGTCTAAAACATTACTTTTAGCATTGATTTTTATTTTTGCAGGAGCTTTAGGCAATATTATAGATTCCGTTTTTTATGGTGCTTTTTTTAACGATAGCTTTGGACAAGTTGCCTCTTTTATGCCAAAAGATGGTGGTTACGATAATCTACTGTATGGTAATGTAGTCGACATGCTTTATTTCCCTATGTGGCAAGGTAACTTACCAGAGTGGTTACCGTTTTTAGGTGGTGAAAATTTTATTTTTTTCGAACCTGTTTTTAATATTGCAGATGTTGCAATTGCAACTGGATTTGGTGTTTTATTATTCTTTAATAAGAAAGCATTCCCTAAGAACGAGGACAATATTTAGAACCTATAAATGTTTTGTGGAGTAACGCAATAATCTAATGCTACATCACTTTCTAAAACAGGAAAAACAACTTCTTCAATTTCAAAAAAGGACAAACCAATTTTAATAGTTTCTGGGTTACAACTTGCTAAAAAATTATCATAAAAACCTTTACCATAACCAATGCGATTTCCTTTTTTGTCGCAAGCTAAAAGAGGCACAAATACAACCTCTATTTTAGAGTTGTTAATTTCGATACCATCTACAGGTTCCGGAATATTGTATTTATTTAATTTAATCTTTGTTGCATCTGTTAATAAGAAATTTTGAAGTGTTCTAGTTTCAAAATCACTTTTAGAAATTACTATGTTTTTATCTTTTCCGGATAGAATACTTAAAATAAAATCTGTGTTTATTTCTTTTAAACTCCCTATAGAAAGAAAAACATGATAGAACTCATGGTCCCAAATCTCTAAGTCTAATAGTTTATTTGCAATTTCAAGACTTAAATCATCAATTGCATCTTCAGTTAATTCCTTTCGAAGATTTTTATATTTCTGTCTTAATTCTAATTTAGTAACCATTATTATTCGTCTACTAATTTAGTTGAAATATGAAACAGCGCATCACCTTGATAAACAATTGGCGATTCGTTTACATTAATAATGTATCCAGTATTAGACGTTTTTACAAAGTGATTAAACTTGCCATAAGGATCTGTAATATTTCCAATAACCTGGCCTTTTTCAACTTTAGAACCAACATCTATTGAAGCCTTAAACATTCCAGAATAGCTTGCTCGAATCCAACGACTTTCATTTATAAAAATTACAGCTTTTTTGGGTTCTGAAACTTTAAACTTTCTTTGAAGCATTCCATAATGGCTTAAAATACGTTTGGCTCCATTTACACCTGTATTTGTAACATCATTATCTATATGAATTGATTTTCCGCCTTCAAAAAGCAGAATAGGTTTATTCAATCTATTGCAAGTGTTTCTAAAAGATTTATTTACGTTTTTAGAATACAAGACAAAGGGAGATCCAAAAATTTTGGCTGCAATATTTAGATCTTCATTACCATCAATAATTCTTATTTGTGGTGCATTAAAACGTAAAGCGCCTCCTGTATGGAAATCCATTATAAAATCGGCATGAGGCATTATTTCAGAAACTAAAGAATATGCAACTCTGCTTGCTAAAGAACCAGATTTACTTCCTGGAAATACACGGTTTAAATCGCGACCATCTGGAAATTCGCGTTCCATATTAATAAATCCAAAAACATTTAAAACTGGGACACAAATTATGGTTCCTATTTTTGGTTTATTAATGCCTTTCGAGATTATTTGTCGAACAATTTCTACACCATTAATTTCGTCTCCATGTATACCTGCTGTAAATAGAATAACAGGTCCAGGTTTTTTAGAACGCTCAACAATAATTGGAATATCTACTAGTGTTCTTGTGTGTAATTTTGCAACATTAAAACTTATTTCTACGCTTTGTCCAGGTTTAATGGTTTCGCCTAAAATGTTTAAATCGTTTTTGTTTTCAGTATTCATAATTAAACATGTCGTTCAATATAACGAATAATAGTAGATGCAATATCTTTTTTGGTAGCAGTTTCGATACCTTCTAATCCAGGCGAAGAATTAACTTCTAAAACTAAAGGGCCACGAGCAGATTGCAGTAAATCTACACCACAAATACCCAAACCAAGAGATTTCGCAGCTTTTAAAGCAGCATTTTCTTCTTCATCTGAAAGTTCAATTATATTAGCACTTCCTCCTCTATGTAAATTAGATCTAAACTCACCTTCTTTACCTTGACGTTTCATTGCTCCAACAACTACGCCATCAACAATAAAAGCACGAAGGTCTGCACCTTTAGATTCTCTAATAAATTCTTGAACAATAACACGTGCTTGTAATCCATTAAAAGCCTCGATTACAGACTCTGCTGCGTTATTTGTTTCTGCCAATACAACACCTAATCCTTGCGTACCTTCTAATAATTTAATTACTAGAGGTGCACCACCTACATATTCAATCATACTTTGTACGTCTTTCGCATAATTAGAAAACACCGTTTTTGGCATTCCTAAACCAGCTCTAGATAGTACTTGTAAGCTACGTAGCTTATCTCTTGATCTCACTAAGGCTTGAGATTCTACAGCCGAAAACACTTTCATCATTTCAAACTGTCTTACAACAGCTGTCCCGTAAAAAGTTACAGAAGCACCAATTCTAGGTATAATAGCATCACACTCTAAAGTTCTTCCTTTAAAGATAACTTTTGGGTTTTTCTTCTCTATAATAATATCGCACATTAAAGGATCTATTACTTCAACCTCGTGTTTACGCTTTTTCGCAGCCTCAATAAGACGTTTAGTAGAATATAAATGAGCGTTTCTAGATAGTATTATTATTTTCATGATTTTAAATTGATATAGTATTATTTATCAAAAATAGTATTATTTGATGTATTTTAGGATTATTTTATTTGGAGGTCTCTTTTCTTTAGATAAGATAAGTTTTTTAAATTAATATCTACAAGAAATTTTTTAGATAGAAATTTTCTCCCAATTAAAATAGGATATTTCATTTCAGACCTAGTACTTAAAGTAAGATCTATTTTATATTTCTTTTCAAAAAGTATAACAGACGTTTTTACGATGTATCTTTTTTGAACCATCCCATTACTACTCTTTACTTTAGTTGTAGAGTAGTTTTTAAAAACTATAATTTTTTTGTTATAATTTGGATGTTCTTTATCAAAAAACAAACATTTTAGTAAATTATCTTCTTCTACTACTTGGTGACAATGCATAGAAGATGTAAAAGCTCCTGTATCTATTTTAATATCTATATCAAATAAATCAAGCGTTGGAAAATCTACTTTATCTATTCTGCCTATAATTTTTTTGGGCATTTTTCTAACTTAAATTAATGCTGCAAAGTAATAAAAAACTTGGATTAAACTAATCTTGCAATCATAATTACTATCTAAAATATTTTTTAAGTATTATCTTTGGGTTAATGGATAATCCTTCGCTAGAAATACAGTTAAAAACCCTACCAAATTCTCCTGGTGTGTATCAGTATTATGATGCTGAAGGAACTATTATCTATGTTGGAAAAGCCAAAAACCTAAAAAAAAGAGTCTCTTCTTATTTCACTAAAACGCACGAAAACGGAAAAACGCGAGTTTTAGTAAGTAAAATAGTGAACATAAAACACATTGTTGTTGAAACCGAAACCGATGCTTTATTATTAGAGAATAACTTAATTAAAAAACATAAACCACGATATAATGTTCTATTAAAAGACGACAAAACCTATCCGTGGATTTGTATTAAAAACGAACGTTTTCCAAGAGTATTCCCTACACGTCGCGTAATTAAAGATGGCAGCGAGTATTTTGGGCCCTACACTAGTATGAAAACGGTTAAAACTTTGTTGGGTTTAATAAAAGGACTTTATAAATTACGAACCTGTAATTATAAATTATCTCAAGAAAATGTAAATTCAGGAAAGTTTAAAGTCTGTTTAGAATACCATTTAGGAAATTGTAAAGGCGCATGCGAAGGCAGAGAAACAGAAGGAAGTTATCATGAAAACATAGAAGCTATAAGAGCTATTTTAAAAGGAAACTTTAAAGATTCGCTAGAACAGTTTAAGCAGCAAATGTATTTATTTGCTGAAGAAATGTTGTTTGAAGACGCTCAGAAAATTAAGGAGAAAATTGAGGTTCTAGAAAATTACCAATCCAAGTCAACCATAATAAACCCAAAAATTAGTAACGTAGATGTCTTTTCGATTGTAAGTGATGAAATCTATGGTTACATAAATTTTCTTCAAATATCTTATGGTTCAATTATACGCTCACATACTTTAGAAATTAAAAAAAAATTAGATGAAACAGATAAGCAATTATTAGAACTCGCTATTATTGAAATTCGTGGGCGTTTTAACTCAAATTCAAAAGAGATCTATGTGCCTTTTCATGTTGCGGTTGGTAATGAAATTAAAGTAAGCCTACCTCAACTAGGAGATAAAAAGAAGATTTTAGACCTCTCTATTCGTAATGCAAAATATTACAGAATGGAACGTTTTAAGCAAGTTAAAATAACAGATCCAGATCGCCACGTCAAACGTATTATGGCGCAAATGAAAAAAGACTTACGTTTGGGCGAAGAACCAAGACATATAGAATGTTTCGACAATTCTAACATACAAGGTACTAATCCTGTAGCAGCATGTGTGGTTTTTAAAAATGGTAAACCTAGCAAACGAGACTACAGAAATTTTAATATTAAAACTGTTGTGGGTCCAGACGATTTTGCTTCTATGGAAGAAGTTGTTTTTAGACGCTACAAACGTTTACTCGATGAAAAAGAACCATTACCACAATTAATAATTATTGATGGTGGAAAAGGACAATTATCTTCAGCTTTAAAAAGTTTAGACGCTTTAGGGTTAAGAAACAAAATCGCAATTATAGGAATTGCCAAACGTTTAGAAGAATTATTCTATCCAGACGATCCAATTCCACTATATTTAGATAAAAAAAGCGAAACACTAAAAATTATACAACAATTAAGAAACGAAGCGCATCGTTTCGGAATAGAACATCACAGAAATAAAAGAAGTAAACAAGCGTTAAACACAGAAATGGAAACCATTCCTGGAATTGGCGAAAAAACCATTATAGATTTGTTAAAAGAATTTAAGTCTGCAAAACGAATTGCTAATGCAAAATTAGATGAACTTGAACAGGTTGTAGGTGTTTCGAGAGCAGAAAAAATTTATAGCTATTATCATAAAACCGAAAACGATTAAATGAAACGAGCATGATAACATTTTATCGTAAACGGAATGATTAATAGCGAACAACATGTGACCGCTAAAAACAATAAATAAAAACACATGAAACCATTTATCATCGCAATATTGCTATTAACAATATTAAATACTAACGTATTTGCACAAGAAAAAACAGCTAAAGAACCAAGAATAGGTTTGGTTCTAAGTGGTGGTGGCGCAAAAGGCTTAGCACATATTGGCGTTTTAAAAGTTATAGATAGCTTAGGCGTACGCATAGATTACATTGCAGGAACAAGCATGGGAGCTATAATAGGATCGCTCTATGCTTCAGGATATTCTGGAAATCAATTAGACTCCATTTTTAAAGACGTGGATTTCGATAAAATGTTGAACGATGAAATTCCAAGAGCAGCAAAAACATTTTACGAACGTGAAAACAACGAAAAGTACGCAGTAATATTACCATTCGACAAATTTAAAGTACATCTACCATCAGCGCTTTCAAGAGGTCAAAACACCTTTAACTTGTTGTCTAAACTAACCTTGCATGTTAATAACATAGACGATTTTAGCAAACTCCCAATCCCGTTTTTTTGCATGGCTACTAATATAGAAACAGGGCAACCTGTACTATTAGACAAAGGTAATTTGGCACAAGCTGTAAAAGCGAGTAGCGCATTTCCTTCGTTGTTTCAACCTGTAATAATAGACGAGCAATTATTAATAGATGGTGGTGTAACTAATAATTATCCTATAGACGAGTTACGTGCAAAAGGCATAGATGTAATTATTGGTGTAGATGTGCAAGATGGACTTGCTAATAGAAGCGACCTATCTTCAGCTCCTGCGATATTATTTCAAATAAATAATTTTCGTACCATAAATGATATGAAGGTTAAAGCAATAAAAACAGATATTTACATTAAACCAGACATCACAAAATATAATGTTGTGTCTTTTGATGATGGTGAAAAAATTGTTGAAAATGGAGAAATAGCAGCAAAATTAAAAGGTTACGAATTAACTGAACTAGCAAAAAAACAAAAAAATAAGAGAACAAAATTTATTGAGCTCAAAACACCAGATAGCCTTCAAATAAATCAAATATTATTTAAAGGTTTAGACAACTATACTATTTCTTATGTGTTAGGAAAATTAAAACTAAAGCAATTCGAAAAAGTAAGCTATAAGCGTTTTATTAGTGGAGCAAACAATTTAGTTGGCACAAATAATTTTGACAGCTTTACCTATAAACTAGTACCATCGGTTATTGATGGTGTTTCTGGTTATGATTTACAGACAGAAATTACTGAAACAAAAAAAACAACTGCTCTTAAATTTGGTCTGCATTACGATGGCTTATATAAAAGTGCGCTATTAGCTAATATTACAAAAAAACAAGTGCTATTTAAGAATGATGTTATGTCTCTAGATTTAATTGCAGGAGATAATGTTAGATATAATTTTGAATATTATATAGATAAAGGATTCTACTGGAGTGTTGGTTTAAGCTCACGCTATAATGAGTTCGACAAAAGTGTTCCTGCCGCTGCTTTATTATCTCAACAAGCAATAACAGCTTCAGGAGTTAATAAACTAGGTATTAAGGTTACAGATATTACCAATAAAGTTTTTATACAAACACAATATAAAAACGATTTATCTTTAACACTTGGAGCAGAACATAAACGGTTAAAAATAACATCGGAAACCGTTTTGTCTTCATCTAATCAAAATAAAACAACATTCGACAAAAGCGATTACGTAAGTACTTTTGCTAATTTAAGGTTCGATTCTTTCGATAATAAATATTATCCTAACGAAGGCTTTTATTTTAATAGCGATTTTAATCTTTATCTTTTTTCTTCAGATTTCAACAAGAATTTCACTGAGTTTTCTATTATTAAAGCAGGTTTAGGTTACGCACACAAATTAACTCCAAAACTAAGCGCTAATATTAGTAGTGAAGCAGGCGCTAAAATTAATGGTAACGATACTAAATACTTAGATTTCGTTTTGGGTGGCTATGCTAACAATTTTATTAATAATTTTAAAACTTTTTATGGCTACGATTACCTATCACTTCCAGGAGATAGTTTTATAAAAGGAACTATAAATCTGGACTACGAAATAACAAACAAACACCACATAACGCTTGCGGCAAACTATGCAAATGTAGAAGATGATTTATTCAGCTCAGAAGACATTGAGTGGTTTTCACTACCAGATTATTCAGGTTACGCACTTGGTTATGGTGTAGAAACATTTTTGGGACCCATAGAAGCAAAAGCAACCTTTTCCCCAGAAACAAAGGAAACCTATTGGTTTTTCAATTTAGGATTTTGGTTTTAAAAATTACATTTTCTTAACTCCAAAAAAATCACGATATTTGTTAATGATGTATAACTCTTGGCAAGACATGTTAACCTTTCTAAAATTTCTTATTAAAAGAAATCCAGAGTAACCTACCCATTCCTTTATTTCGCATTTAGTAAAGTAAAAAGTCTAACTTTATACTTTAAATTTTTAACTTAAAAAACTTAAAAATGCCGTTTTATCACAAACTAGGAAACATTCCACATAAAAGACACACACAATTTAGAAAAAAAGATGGGTCTTTATATTCCGAACAACTTTTTGGAACCATAGGTTTCGATGGTATGAGTACAAACTCTTACCACGAACAACCTCCAACACAAGTAAAAGAAATAAAAAAACAATACAGTGTTGCGCCTAAAATTGCAAAAGAAAATCACTTACAATCCTATCGTTTTAGAGGCTTTCAGGTAAAACCAGAAAACGATTATTTAAAAAGCCGAAAAGCCGTTCTAACAAACAGCGATTGTACCATAATTCTAGCAGCACCAAAACACTCTACAGAAGACTATTTTTATAAAAATTCTGATGCAGACGAAATGATATTCATCCACAAAGGCTCAGGAAAACTAAGAACACATCTTGGTAATTTAGACTTTAAATATGGCGATTATTTAATAATTCCGCGAGGCATAATCTATAAAATAGACTTCGATACTGAAGACAACAGACTCTTTATTGTAGAATCTCGCAGACCAATTTACACGCCAAAACGCTATAGAAATCATTTTGGTCAATTATTAGAACATTCACCATTTTGCGAACGCGATATACGCAGACCATACGAACTAGAAACCAATAACGAATCTGGAGACTTTTTAATGAAAGTTAAAAAACAAGACGATATTTTCGATATGGTTTACGCCTCACATCCATTCGATGTTGTGGGTTACGATGGTTACAATTACCCATATGCGCTTTCAATTCACGATTTCGAACCCATTACAGGTCGCGTACACCAACCACCACCAGTGCACCAAACCTTCGAAACTGATGCCTTTGTAATCTGTAGTTTCGTGCCACGCATGTACGATTATCATCCGCAAAGTATTCCTGCGCCTTACAACCACAGCAATATCGATAGCGACGAAGTACTGTATTACGTAGATGGCGATTTCATGAGCCGAAACGATATAGACCAAGGTCACATTTCTCTGCATCCAGCAGGAATACCACATGGTCCACACCCAGGAACCGCAGAAAAAAGTATTGGTAAAACTAAAACCGAAGAATTAGCAGTCATGGTCGACACCTTTAAACCGTTAATGGTTACAGAAGAAGCCATGAAAATTGCCGACGAAGATTATTATAAATCTTGGTTAGATCATTAAAATTTGTCATTCCTGCGCAGGCAGGAACCTATTTAAAACAAAAATTATTAGAAGCTATTTCCTGCTTTACACTATATCTTTTTTGAAAAAAAAAAAAAGGATACCGTTTCAATCAGCGCTAAAACACCTACTAAGTATTAGCTTAATTAAAATAACAGGCTCAATTTAGTAAGTTGAGCTTCTTTCCAGTGGAAAGATTAAGAAATAAATAACATGAGCAAAAAAGAAGTAAAATCAGTAAACTACGGTTTAGAAAAAATATTCGAAGGTGCACAAGATTTCCTACCATTATTAGGAACAGACTACGTAGAATTCTACGTTGGTAATGCAAAACAAGCAGCACATTTTTATAAAACAGCATTCGGTTTTCAATCTTACGCCTATAAAGGATTAGAAACTGGATCAAGAGACTCTGTAAGCTATGTATTAAAACAAGACAAAATCCGTTTGGTTTTAACAACACCATTAAACAGTAAATCAGAAATTAACAACCACATCGTAAAACATGGAGACGGTGTAAAAGTTGTGGCTCTTTGGGTAGAAGATGCTAGAAAGTCTTACGAAGAAACCACAAAACGTGGTGCAAAATCGTACATGGAACCAACCGTAGAAAAAGACGAATTTGGAGAAGTAGTAAGAGCAGGAATCTACACTTATGGAGAAACTGTACACATGTTTGTAGAACGTAAAAACTACAAAGGAACATTTATGCCAGGATTCGAGCCATGGGAAAGCGATTATAATCCAGAACCAGTAGGTTTAAAATATATAGACCACATGGTTGGTAATGTTGGCTGGGGGCAAATGAATAAATGGGTAAAATGGTACGAAGACGTTATGGGCTTTGTAAACTTTTTATCTTTTGATGATAAACAAATTCACACAGAATACTCTGCGCTAATGAGTAAAGTAATGAGTAACGGAAATGGGCGTATTAAATTTCCAATAAACGAGCCAGCAAAAGCAGCTAAAAAATCTCAAATCGAAGAATACTTAGATTTTTACGAAGATTCAGGTGTACAACATATTGCAGTAGCTACAGACGATATTATTAAAACTGTAGCACAATTAAAAGCTAGAGGAATAGAGTTTTTGCCTCCTCCTCCACAAGCATACTACGATGAAATTCCTGAACGTTTAGGAGTACACATGGAAATGATGAAAGAAGATATTGGCGAACTTCAAAAATTGTCTATCATGATAGATGCAGACGAAGAAGGTTATTTACTTCAAATTTTTACAAAACCAGTAGAAGACAGACCTACTTTGTTTTTCGAAATCATACAAAGAATGGGAGCACAAGGTTTTGGAGCAGGTAACTTTAAAGCTTTATTTGAGTCTATAGAACGTGAACAAGCAAAACGAGGAACTCTCTAATAACAAAATTTGTTAAATAATCATTAAAAATGCCAACTATTTCTTAGATGGCATTTTTTTGTTTTATATTTTTGGAATAGTAATTGTAATCTAGAGTTTATAAAGCAATAAATGCTTTAAATGAAGTTGAATACAATAACTCAAATCTTATGAAAAAATTACTACTAATACTAATCACAATAGCCTCAATAAACATTACATCAGCACAAGATGGCGCTTTTCAAGATGGCGAATGGTTTAAATTTAAAATGAGCTATAGTAATTTCTTTAAAGCAGGAAATGCAACTTTATCTTTAAAAGAAAAAGAACTTGATGGCAAATCTGTCTTTCATGTTGTTGGAAAAGGTTGGACAACAGGAATGGCAAAATGGTTTTTTAAAGTAAAAGACCGTTACGAAAGCTATTTTGATACAGACAAGATTATCCCTTATAAATTTATTAGAGATATTGATGAAGGTGGACATAAAAAGAATATAGAAATAGATTTCGATCACGATAAAAACACAGCATTAGTTCACAATAAAAGGCACAATTCTAAGAAAACAATAAACACGAAACCAAATGTCCAAGACATGGTTTCTTTATTTTATCATTTACGAAACAAGCTTGATGTTTCAAATTTAAAAGCTGGAGGCGAAATAAAACTAGACATGTTTTTCGATGAAGAAAACTATGGTTTCAAACTTAAATATTTAGGAGAAGAAACTATTAGCACAGAATTTGGTAAAATTGAAGCACTAAAATTTAGACCTTATGTTATGGCTGGTCGTGTTTTTAAAGAAGAAGAAAGTTTAACACTTTGGGTTTCAAAAGATAAAAATAAAGTACCTTTACGTATAAAAGCAGATTTAGCTGTTGGCTCTTTAAGAGCGGATCTTGAAGCTTTTAAAGGATTAAGACATCCATTTAAAATTGTAGTAGATAATTAAATGAATATAGATCAAAAAATAACCGACCAACTAAAGGACAAATACGAAGCACTAGACCAAAATGTAAACACACATTTAGAAGGTTTATTACATAGTAAACCCATAGATTATTGGGATTATATCCAAACAGATGCACTATTGAATCTTCAAATACAACGTACTGTATTCCCAGATGAAATGGTGTTTTTAATGTACCACCAAGTAAACGAATTGTTATTTAAAATGATTCTTTGGGAAATAGATCAAGTAGCAAAGAAAGAAGACGTTTCTGCTGCTTTTTTCGAAGATAAACTAATGCGTATTAGTCGTTATTTCGATATGTTAACTTCATCTTTTACTGTCATGAAAGATGGAATGGACGTGACACAATACAACAAATTTAGGCACACATTAACACCTGCAAGTGGTTTCCAAAGTGCGCAATACAGAAAAATTGAATTTGCATCAACAGAACTTATCAACCTAATAGATAATCGTTTTAGAGAAACAATAGACAGAAACACGCCTTTCGAGCATGCTTTCGAGCATTTATATTGGCAAGCTGCAGGAAAAGATTACAAAACCGGTAAAAAAACCTATACATTAACAGTTTTCGAAGAGAAATACAAAGACGAATTTATTAGATTTGCTGAATTCACTAACACACACAACTTATGGACAATTTTTAAAAAATTACCAAAAGATGTTAGAGAAGATCAAAATTTAATTAAAGCAATGCGTCATTACGATTACACAGTAAATATTACTTGGGTAATGGCACATTATAACACAGCAAATCACTATCTTAATATTGGTGGTAAAGCAGTAGAAGCAACAGGCGGAAGCGAATGGGTAAAATATATGCATCCAAAATATCAAAGACGAATATTTTTTCCAGATTTATGGAGTCAACAAGAACTAGACGATTGGGGAAAAAATGTATAATAGCATTTATATGCTTCGTTTCAATTTTAAGCTGTAAAAAAGAGGTCGAAAACAGCGATGCTCTTGACACTGCATTAATTGATGAACCAAAAGAAATTTTCGAATTCGGGTTTAATTTAGAAGATTATGTCGTTAAAAAAGACACTATAAAAAACGGTGATACTTTTGGAAAAATTTTAGAACGCAATAATATTTCCTATCCTAAAATTTTTGAAATAACAGAAAAATCAAAAGATAGTTTTGATGTAAGCAGGAATCTACAACTAGGTAAACCTTACACCTTATTATGTTCTAATGACTCTCTTCAAAGTCCAAAATGTTTTATTTACCAACCTACAAAAGAACGTTATGTAGTTATAGATTTTCAAGATTCTATTAAAACCTATACAAGCTATAAACCTATTAAGTATGTTGAAAAAACAGCTTCTGGAGTAATTACTTCAAATATTTCTCAAGCAATGAGCGATCAAGGTAAGCCATTCATGCTAGCTTTAAAGATGAGTGATATCTACGCTTGGACAATAGATTTTTCAAGACTTCAGAAAAACGATAAATATAAAGTCGTTTATACCGAAAAATACATCGACGATTCTATTTACGCAGGAATTCACGAAATAAAAGCAGCCTATTTTGAACACAATAAAGAACCTTTTTATGCTTTTGAGTTTGAAACTGATTCTGTTTTAGGTATTCGCGATTATTTTAATGATGAAGCTAAAAATTTACGTCGTGCCTTTTTAAAAGCACCAGTAAATTTCAGTCGCATTTCATCAAGATACAATCTTAAAAGACGTATTGCACATTATGGATATAGAATAAAAGCGCATAGAGGAACAGACTTTGCTGCTCGAAACGGAACACCAATAATGTCTACAGCAAATGGAACTGTTACAAGGTCTGGTTATGGCCTAGGTAATGGTAAGTTTGTTAAAGTAAAGCACAATGCAACTTATAGTACACAATACCTTCACATGTCTAAAAGAAATGTAAAAGTTGGAGATTTTGTAAAACAAGGAGAAGTTATTGGTTATGTTGGAAATACTGGTAGCTCATCTGGAAACCATGTATGTTATCGTTTTTGGAAAAACGGAAAAGAAGTTGATCCTTTTAAGGAAAAACTACCAGAAGCTAAACCAATTTCCGATAGCTTAAAAATTAAATTTTTAGAATACATAAAACCTATAAAAAATCAATTAGAACTTCTAAATTACCCAAAAGAAGTTATAGAATCTGATAGTTTAAACACAGAATCCGAAGGACAGAAATTAATTACTTAGAGAACTACAAAAATGGCACTACCATCAATTAATCCAACAACTACAGCTGCTTGGAAAGCGTTACAAAATCATTTTGATAATGTTAAACAAGTCAATATTAAAGACCTATTCTCTTCAGACAAAGAAAGAGCAGATAACTTTAAAATTAGTTGGGAAGATTTTTATGTAGATTTCTCAAAAAACCGAATTACAGAAGACACCTTTAAACTCCTTTTAGAACTTGCAGATCAAGTAAAACTTAAGGAAGCTATAACCTCTTACTATTCAGGAGATATAATTAACAAAACAGAAAATAGAGCTGTTTTACATACTGCTTTACGTGGAAAAGAAAGCGATACCATATTAGTAGACGGCAAAAATGTTATGCCAGAAATTTTTGCCGTAAAAGCAAAAATGGAAGTCTTTACTAACAATATTGTAAAAGGTAACAGAAAAGGATATACAAATAAACCATTTACAGATGTTGTAAATATTGGAATTGGAGGTAGTGATCTAGGACCTGCAATGGTTGTAGAATCTCTTCAATATTACAAAAACCATTTAACTACTCATTTTGTGAGTAATGTAGATGGTGATCATGTAAACGAAGTACTTAAAAAACTTGATCCAGAAACTACGCTTTTTGTTATTGTTTCTAAAACGTTTACAACACAAGAAACTTTATCTAATGCTACTACAATTCGCGAGTGGTTTCTTAAACATGCAAAACAAGAAGATGTTGCTAAACACTTTGTAGCAGTCTCAACCAATACTAAAAAAGTAAAAGCTTTTGGAATTGATGAAGACAATATTTTCCCAATGTGGAATTGGGTTGGTGGACGTTTTTCGTTATGGAGCGCTGTTGGTTTAACAGTAAGTCTTGCTGTTGGGTTCGATAATTTTAATAAATTATTAAAAGGAGCCAATGCTATGGATATTCATTTTAAAAATGAAGAATTCCAAAATAATATTCCTGTTGTTTTAGCTTTAATAAGCGTTTGGCACAATAACTTTTTTGGCGCAGAAAGCGAAGCTGTTATTGCATACTCTCAATACCTAAATCAGTTTGCAACTTATCTGCAACAAGGTATCATGGAAAGTAATGGAAAATCTATAGACCGAAAAGGAAATAGAGTAAACTATGAAACAGGCACATTAATTTGGGGAGAACCAGGTACAAATTCTCAGCATGCTTTCTTTCAACTTATTCATCAAGGCACAAAATTAATTCCAGCAGATTTTATTGGTTTTGCCGAAAGTCTTCATGGAAACCAAGACCATCAAGATAAATTAATATCTAACTATATTGCCCAAACTGAAGCACTCTTAAACGGAAAAACTAAAGAACAAGTATTAGAAGAACTAAAAGGTCAAGACTTATTAAATAAAGACATAGAAGAATTATTACCTTTTAAGGTTTTTGAAGGTAACAAGCCTACAAACTCTATT